>JBBRGM010000091.1:0-12347 GCA_038240725.1 Burkholderiales bacterium
ATGCCCGCACCGAGCAGATAGAAAGCGATGGTCGCCACGGTATAGATGATCATCGAGAACACGACGTCGACGTTCATCACGTGTGCCCAGCCGCGGGCGCGCCGCCGCCATGCTTCGCCGTCTTCATACGGTCCGGTGTAGCGGGCGTAGCCCTTTTCGACGCACCAGTAGGTGTAGATGTACAGCTCGGTGGACCCGACGCCGGTGATGCCGAACACGGCAAGTGCGATGCCCAGGCCGTCGCTCGGTGTGTGGAACGTGAGGCCCTGCGCGAGATCGCTGACATGAAAGCTAGGGGATGCAAGCAGCAGCACCGCGGCGAGCAGCGTGATCAAGGTGAACAGGCCGACTTTTATCATCGCCAGCTTTTCCATGCGCGCGTAGCCGCCGCCGAGCAGCAGCACCAGGGTCAACACCCAGAACGCGAGCACCCAGCCCCATACCGGCCAGTCGGTGATCTGAAACATCACCTGCGATACGCCGATGAACATCGCGGCAACTTGGAATAGCGAGAGCAGAACCATCGCGCCCCAGGCGACGACGACCCAGTTGATGTGTTTGCCGCGCGGCCCGGGGATACGATTGACCGCGTCCAGACCGGTCTCCGCTCGCGCAATGACATAGCGGCCGAGAAAGGCCTGCACCACGGATTTGATGAGACAGCTGATGATCACCAGCCACAGCATGGTGTAGCCGACCTTCGCGCCGAGCGCGGTGGTGGCGATCAGCTCGCCCGATCCGACGATCGATGCGGCGAGTACGACGCCGGGACCGATCTTGCGCAGAATCGCGCCCATCGTCTGCGGCGGTTCCAGAATGTCGCGCGGATCCGGCTGATACGGATCGAAGTGCGGCTCGGGCGGTGAGCCGGCCAGCGGCTGCGTCACGATCGTCGTCATGGTTTCCTCCTGGTTTTATTTTGTCGGCGCCTTGCTTCATCGCAATGGCCGAGCAGGTGAGCAACCCGGTCCGGCCACGCCCCTCGCCGACGCAGTAGCGCTCCGGCGCTTCGTCGAAACTGCGCTTCGTTATTGCCACTTCGCGCTGCTTTATTCCCCACTTCCGGTGTGCTGCGCGCTCACCTTAGCATTTCGACATGGAGTAGATCGTCGCCTTCGCGGCGTGTGCAAGCTCGACGCAAGGCAGGGCGTTGGTCTTTTCGCGAACCACCGAGTACCGCGAGCAGTATCGGCCTCCCTGAACTCGGGGATTACACCTAACGCTTCCGCGAGATGCCGCTTGCGCGAATGATGCAAGGCGCCGAAGCAGATCTGGCGACGCTCGGCTTCCGCGCTACGGCCATGTGTCGCCGCGCGGCGCTCGAGCTTTCGCGACTTGCAGGACCTGATGCTGGAACGCACATTCGACTTCAACTGCGGCGAGCAGCAAAACGAGTGAGCGGCGCGATGCTTCCTGGAAGCAGCCATCGACAACGACGCCAGTTCAGCGCATCAACATGCGGCGCGCGCCAAGGGCTACTCGGTCAATCGCGTGCGCATCCTGCGCGGCCGCAGCCGCAGGTTTTCTGGCGGGCGTGGGCGGATCGTTTTTGTCTTTGTACTTCCCGGCAGCTTTATCGAAAGCTTGTCGAGCAGGCAGCGGCAAATGGCGTTCGCGCTCGTGATCTTCGCGCGCTGGCAGCCGCTGAATTGCTTTTATGCGGCGCTGTTATTCGGCGTTGCCGGTGCGCTCGGGCCGGCGCTGCAGTCATCGGGATCACCAGCGCGTATTATTTGTTCAGCGCAGCGCCGTATGTGCTGACGCTGGCGATCATGATTGCGACGTGCTCGACTCGGCGCAACCTGGCGGCAGCGCCCGGGGAATTGAGCGTGACACGGTAGCAGCGTGGTGAACAGTGAAGTGCCAACGAGCGAAGGAGCCAAACGATGAGCGGACTAGGCGGCCTCAATAAATCCCCGAACGGCGTCGTGCTGGGACTGGTGCAACTCCAGCTTCCGGTAGTGCAGACGCCGGCCGATCTGGAAGCGCAGACCAAGCAAATCTGCGCGATGGTCGCGAAGGCCCGGCGCAACATGCCGACGCTGGATCTGGTGGTGTTTCCCGAATACGCGCTGCATGGGCTGTCGATGGACACCAGCCCGCAGATCATGTGCCGCCTCGATGGGCCCGAGGTCGCCGCATTCAAGCGCGCCTGTATCGACAATCGCATCTGGGGCTGCTTCTCGATCATGGAGAGCAATCCGGGCGGCAATCCGTACAACAGCGGTCTCATCATCGACGATTCCGGCGAGCTGCGGCTCTACTATCGCAAGCTCCACCCCTGGGTGCCGGTCGAGCCGTGGGAGCCCGGCGATCTCGGCATTCCGGTGTGCGACGGTCCCAACGGCTCGAAGATCGCGCTCATCATCTGTCACGACGGCATGTTTCCCGAAATGGCGCGCGAAGCCGCGTACAAGGGTGCGGAGATCATGATCCGCACCGCCGGTTATACCGCGCCGATCCGTAATAGCTGGCGCATCACCAATCAGGCAAATGCTTTCTGCAATCTCATGTACACGGCGAGCGTGTGCATGTGCGGCTCGGATGGCACGTTCGATTCGATGGGCGAGGGCATGTTCGTCAACTTCGACGGCACGGTTCTGGTCGAAGGCAGCCATCGCGCGGACGAGATCGTCACGTGCGAGCTGCGGCCCGATCTGGTCCGTGAGGCGCGCCGCGAGTGGGGCGTGGAAAACAACATCTATCAGTTCGGCCATCGCGGTTATGTGGCGGTGAAGGGCGGTGCACGCGACTGTCCATACACGTTCATGCGCGACATGGTGGCCGGACGCTATTGTCTGCCGTGGGAGAGTGAGGTCACCGTCGTCGATGGCACGTCGTGCGGATTCGCGCCGCCAGAGCGCGAGTACAAGGAACAGGTGACCCCGAAACAGGCGACCCAGGAACAGGCGACCCAGGAACAGGCGACCCAGGAACAGGCGACCCAGGAACAGGCGAAGGAATTGCGCAAATATGCCTGATGACAGCAACGTTACAGGGCGCTTCGTCGCGGCCGATCCATACCCTTGGCCATGCAACGGCGATCTGCGTCCGCAGAACACCGCGCTGATGGTCATCGACATGCAGACCGATTTCTGCGGCAAGGGCGGCTACGTCGATACGATGGGCTACGACCTCTCACTCACGCGCGCGCCGATCCAACCGATCCAAGCGGTGATGGCGGTCATGCGCAGCCACGGCTTTCATATCGTCCATACGCGTGAAGGCCATCGCCCCGATCTGTCCGATCTGCCGGACAACAAGCGCTGGCGCTCCCGGCGCATCGGTGCCGGCATCGGCGATGCCGGACCGTGCGGTCGCATTCTGGTGCGCGGCGAGCCGGGCTGGGACATCATTTCCGAGCTTGCGCCGCTGCCCGGTGAAACCATCATCGACAAGCCCGGCAAAGGCGCGTTCTGCGCGACGGATCTGGAGCTGATCCTGCGCACGCGCGGCATCGCAAATCTGATCCTCACTGGCATCACTACTGACGTGTGCGTGCACACGACGATGCGAGAAGCGAACGACCGCGGCATCGAATGCCTGCTTCTGGAAGACTGCACCGGCGCGACCGACCACGGTAACCATCTCGCTGCGATCAAGATGGTGAAGATGCAGGGCGGCGTGTTCGGCGCGGTGGCGGATTCGGGGAGAGTGATCCGGGCGGTGAATATCTAGAGCAGGCAATGAGGGAAGCAGGAATGAGGAAACGCGTGATTACCATGGCCGGACAGCCATGCCCTTGCGCATTCGCTGCTTCTCCTACCTAGTGCATGAAACCCGCGCCGGCCGATATCGGCGTGATCCGATGTCGCATAGGCGGTTTTACAGACACGGCGGCTGGGTTAGAGCGCGGCGCCGGACGGTGAGGAGGTTAAGCGCACTGGTGATGACGACGATGCCGGAAAAAGCGTTCCTTTCCGTTCGCAGCGCCGAGCCAGGCTTTGCTCGACCGTATTGCGCGTTCAGCCTGCCGCCACCAACCTACTCGAGCCAGTGCGCTTCTAAAAAGTCGGTTTTGCGATTCTAGAAGGGGAGTCCAAAAGATTGTCGTTACAACGAGGCAACAAGGAGGATGGAATGAGTTTCTGGATGGTCGTATCAGCGGTGATCGTGGGCGTGTCCCTCTGCAGCTTAATACCCGTCCTCGCTGAGATTGACGTAGCGATACCCGCCTTTCAGATCTCATTACTGACACGCTGGATATCAGAGAGCGGCACGATAGCGATAATGTCCATAGTCGCCCTCGGCATCGTGTCAGCAATTATCTTGGGAACCTATCGCAGCCTGAAGAAGGTGTTGATCATGATATCGATCCCCTACCCGCCAAAACCCAAGACGGCATTACGCCAGGAACAAGCTTTCGAAGAAATCATAGAGCTAGACCACCGACTCAGACCCATCAAGGTCAGGAGACCGATCGCAATCCGGACGCTACCAACTGACTTACCGATCACCGGTCACGAATCATTCTCTATCGCTGCGCCCAGTCCACCATGTGTTCGGCGGTGACGAAAAAGTTGAATACGCGGTCAACGTTGTGCGGCTCTGTGCGGAAGGCTTCGAGATCACGGAAGCGCTTGCCGAAAGGTCTTGGGCGGTTTCGAGATGCAAGAACACTTGCACCGGTGTACCTCCGAATCCTACGTCGAGCAGCTACCCATCCAGATTCTTATTAGCCATCTCAGCGCCGGCGTCATAATTCTAAATCCGGAGACGCCGCGTACGTTCATCAGCTAGCACTTACCGTGCACTTCAGGTTCTTTACGGTACGTCTGCTCGATCGTAACTAACTGACTTTGGTGGGCGGTACTGGGATCGAACCAGTGGCCCCGCGCGTGTGAGGCGCGTGCTCTACCGCTGAGCTAACCGCCCGAGCCGGCCGAGGAAGCAATTTCCTGCGGCGGAAAGAACGCGCATTCTATCGAAAGGGGCGAGGGGCGGCAATGCGCCACCCGGCGCAACGCGGACCCACCCGGCGCAACGCGCATGCGCGCCGTTGTCTACAATACCGTCTTTTCGTCGTCCTCCATCATGGTTCGCACTCGCTTCGCCCCCAGCCCCACTGGTTATCTCCATATCGGCGGCGCTCGCACCGCGCTGTTCTCCTGGGCTTACGCCCGCAAGCACGGCGGCAAATTCATTCTGCGCGTCGAAGATACCGATCGCGAGCGCTCGACGCAGGCGTCCACACAGGCGATTCTCGACGCGATGGACTGGCTGCAGCTGGGTTACGACGAAGGCCCGTTCTATCAGATGCAGCGGCTGGATCGCTATCGCGAAGTCGCTGAGCAACTGCTGCGCGACGGTCACGCCTACTACTGCTACGCCAGCAAGGAAGACCTCGACGCCATGCGCGAAGCGCAGCGTGCACGCCACGAAAAGCCGCGCTACGACGGCCGTTGGCGGCCGGAGAACGCGAGCGGCAAGACGCCACCGTCCGGCGTGGTGCCGGTCATCCGGTTCAAGAATCCTACGCAGGGCGAAGTCGTGCTCGACGATCTGGTCAAGGGGACCATCATTGTCAGCAACGAAGAGCTCGACGATCTGGTGATCATGCGTGCGGACGGTGTGCCGACTTACAACTTCGGCGTCGTCGTCGACGATCTCGACATGAACATCACGCACGTGATCCGCGGCGACGATCACGTCAACAATACGCCGCGGCAGATCAACATCATCAAGGCGCTCGGCGCGGCGCTGCCGAAGTTTGCGCATGTGCCGATGATTCTCGGCGCGGATGGCGAGCGGCTGTCGAAGCGTCACGGCGCGGTCAGCGTCATGCAATACGAAGAGGACGGCTTCCTGCCGGAGGCGCTGCTCAACTATCTCGCGCGGTTGAGCTGGTCGCACGGCAACGAAGAGATGTTCTCGATGCAGCAGTTCGTCGAGTGGTTCGATCTCGAGCACATCGCGCGCTCGGCAGCGCAGTTCAATGGCGAGAAGCTGCTGTGGTTGAATGCGCAGTACATCAAGGCAGCCGACAACGATCGTCTTGCCGCGCTGGTCAAGCCGCGAATGCACGCGGATCCGCAAGATCTCGAACAAGGTCCGTCGCTGGCGCTCGTGCTTGAGCTGGTGAAGGAACGCGCAAATACGTTGCAAGAGCTCGCCAAGGCGTGCGCGCTGTTCTACACCAGACTGACACCGACAACCGAGCTTCGCACGCAGCACTACGCCGCGGAAGCGCGTCCAGCGCTGACCGACTTGCTCGATCGGCTTCGCACGGTCGACTGGTCGAAGGCAGAAATTGCAGCGGCGGTGAAAGCGGTGGTGGAGATGCACAAACTCAAGATGCCGAAGATCGCGATGCCGCTGCGTGTGATGGTCACCGGCGAGACGAAGACGCCGTCTATCGACGCCACCTTGGAACTGATCGGCCGCGACGCGGTTGTCACGCGCATGGAACAGGAGCTTGCGCAGTTTCCATCGTGAGCCCCGTTGTTATCGTTGGCCCGGGTTTATCGTGACCCGGAGTCCGCGGCCGCCGGATGCGTAATTCCATCACGCAGTTCCATCATCAGCAGCGCTTACCTATGCCGATCGACGATTGTGTGCGGCCCCGGTGGGTGGCCGTAGGCCCGTTTGCGTGGCAGGGGGGCCTCCCGTATAATCCGCGCCTCGTTCGTGGGGGTATAGCTCAGCTGGGAGAGCGCTTGCATGGCATGCAAGAGGTCAGCGGTTCGATCCCGCTTACCTCCACCAAATAAATTTTCAGACGCTCTTGGATCGTGTCGAAGCCCGCGAACTCTGCGGGCTTTTTTATTTGCGGCTATCCGATACCGTGAGCCGCACGCTGGTGGTTCGGCAATCGCGACTTCTAGATCATCGTCGATAAATCTCCTCTGGCAAACCTCCTCTGGCAAACCTCCCTTGGCAAACCTCCCCTGGCAAACGCCCGCTGGCAAACCTCCGACCAGGCTTGCACCGCGAGGCTGAGCTCCGGTGAAACTACTCGAGTGTGAGAGAAAACGGATGTGCGAACACCCGGCCGCGAGTGCAGCTACCGGGCGCGGGCGAGCCTCTGGTCTAGGTCCAGTTGCCAACGACATGTCGAGAGTCGAGCGCCTCGTTCACGCGAGGGTCGACAACCAAGCCTGGCGCGCACCGCACGGAACCATCCGAATCGCAGTCCGTTGAAGTGCGCATATTCTCACCGTTCGCCCCATCGCAGGAAGCAGCTCGCACGTGACCGTACGCGCGTATTCCATACTCAGCGCAGGCTCGCTCGCCGCGCCGAACGACAACGACACACGCGTGCACCAGAACAGGGACAGCGCCACGTTTTCGTGTCCAAGATGAATCATCGCGCTCGTGGCTGTCGTACGAAAACGAAACTGCCGCTGTGTCACGTCACACCGTATAACTAAAGTTACCTTGGGCACCCGCGCTCTAGCAAAGTGTTTGCGTCGGTGTCGTCGCTTGGGCACGCCGTCTGCTTCTAAGTGAAAGGATAAAACTCTATGTGGTGCGGTTGTCTCGCTGATGTTTGCTTCTGCTCTTTCGCCATGTCGTGTCGTGTGTCTCGCTGTCAGTAAGCGACCGAAGTTCACCGATTGGCTCTGCATATCGCTGGACCGCCGCGCACATTTGCGCGAGGTTGCACCGACATGAAGAACGCTGACAAGTATCGACCGACGAAGTTCGTTTATCGCGGCGATCGCCTGATCGCCAGCCGCGACGTTGAAGAAGTATCCGTCGCTTCTCGTCTCAACGCGGATCTCACCGCCGCAGCTTACGACTCTGCACTGAAGACCCACGCGACCGGCAGGCTGCTCGATCTCGGTTGCGGCAACGTACCGCTCTATGTCGCGTACAAACGATTCGTCCAGCAAGTGACTTGCGTCGACTGGGCGAGTAGCGCGCACAGCGGAGACTTCCTGGACGTAGAAGCCGATCTGACCGAGCCGCTGCCGTTTGAAGATGCCGCGTTCGACACGCTGATTCTGTCGGACGTGCTGGAACACATTCCGAAGCCCGAGCCGTTGTGGCAAGAAATGCATCGCGTGCTCGCGCCCGGCGGCAAGCTGCTGATGAACGTGCCCTTCTACTACTGCCTGCACGAACAACCGCACGACTTCTTTCGCTACACCGAATTCGCATTGCGCAGGTTTGCCGAGATCACCGGACTTGCCGTGCTGGAGCTGCGCGCAGTCGGCGGTGCGAAGCAGGTGATTGCGGACATCCTCGCGAAGAAATTCGTCAGCTGGCCCGGCGTGGGTTCGGTGCTCGCGTCGACGGTGCAATGGATCGGTGCGCGAGGCAATGCGCATGGACCATCGCGCATGCTGAAGGCGGAAAGCTTTCCGCTCGGATATTTCCTGGTCGCGCAGAAGCCGCTGGCAACCGGCAGGAAATCTGGCGACATCATCGAGCGGCGAGAGTCGCAAAGCGAACAACCGAAGCGCGTAGTCGTCTACCGCAATGATCTGTTGCCGCCGTCGGAAACGTTCGTTCGGCAGCAGTTCACCGCGCTGACGCGCTGGCAAGGCCTGCTCGTCGGGATGCATCGCTCGTCGCCGTCGCTGGACCTCAGCGGGTTGAATACCAGGATCTTCCCGCTCCATACCTTGCCCGTAATAAGCGGCGCATGCAGCCGGTTGGTGCAACTTCTTGCGCTGCAGCCGCTGCTGGTCAAACGATGGTTGGCCGGGTTGCGACCGGATCTCGTGCACGTCCATTTCGGCATGGACGCCGTCGCGGTCTGGCCGGCGATGCGTAAGCTGCAAATCCCGATGGTGGTGACCTTGCATGGGTACGACGTGAACATCAACACGTCGTGGTGGGAGGCGGGATTCGGCGGCAGACAAAATCGCTTTTATCACCGGGACCTCGTTGAGATGGCGCGCGACAGCCGCGTCTACTTCGTTGCGGTATCGCAGATGATTCGCCACCGGGCGATCCAGCTCGGAATCCCGGCGGAGAAGGTCAGGGTGCTGCACATCGGTGTGGACATCGAAGCTTTCGCGCCGGGGCCGGTGCCAGCGGACTTGCGGCCGAGTCGCATCTTGTTCGTCGGCCGGCTGGTCGAGAAGAAAGGCTGCGACGTCCTTCTCCGCGCTGTGCAAAAGCTGACGCCGCATGTCCCGGACGTAGAGGTCGTAATCGTCGGCGATGGCCCGCTGCGAGCCGCGTGCGAAGCATTGGCCGCCAAGCTGGAAGTGAATGCCAAGTTTACCGGTGTGCTTTCCTCCATCGAAGTCAGGAACTATCTCGATAGCAGCGCCGTGTTGTGCGTGCCCAGCATCACCGGGACCAATGGCGATGCAGAAGGGTTGCCGATCGCGTTGCTCGAAGCGCAAGCCTCGGGCGTGCCGGTGGTCACCTCGGCATACGGGGCAATCCTGGAGGCCCTGGTCGACGGCGTCACGGGCTTCGGCTTTCCGGAAGGCGACAGCAGTGCGCTCGCCGACCGCCTCGAGCGGATATTGAACGATGTCCAGTTGCGCACGCGAATGTCCAAGGCAGCCGTCGAGATCATGCGCGACAATTTCGATTTGCGTAAATGTACTGCCGAGCTGAGCCGCTATTACGATTACGTCCGCTCGGGCCAGCGCGGTTTCAGTGTTCAGGATAACTCGGCGCCGCAGCTCGGAGTACCCGGCCCTCGCTAATCGATCTCGCCGCGGGGCGCGTGGCAATCGCCGTTGCGCCCATTCAGCACCCCACACCCCGGTTTCAACGCTCATCATCTCGTACCGCGCACGCCGCGCATGCGCAACGGGGTGGCCAAGAGCGGCAATTCTCTAAGGCAAACGTTTGAGCGTCCTCAATAACGCGCGCTGGATCGCGGTTTCTCAAATCAGCCGCAGTGCCGCTCAGTTGATCGGTGTCGTCGTGCTGGCGAGACTGCTCGAACCCGCAGAATACGGGCTGATGGCGATGGCGACCGTAGTGATCGCGTTCGCGAGCATCTTCCGCGAGATGGGCACCGCCGCAGCGCTGATTCAAAAGCGCGAGCTCAGTGATCGCACGACGACGGCGGTGTTCTGGTTCAACGTGATCACCGGCGTCTCGATCGCGCTCGTCATCGCCGCATTCACGCCGCTGATCGCCCGCGGATTCCGGTCAGATGCGCTATCGACCGTAATCTGGGCGCCGGTGCCGGTATTTCCGATCGCCAGCCTTGCGAGCGCGCATCAAGCTTTGCTCGAGCGCGAATCGCAATTCAAATTGCTCGCTCGCATCGAGGTTAGCTCAGCGGTCGCGAGCTTGATTCTGGCAGTCGTGCTTGCGCTGAACGGGGCCGGCGTCTACAGCCTGGTTGCGCAGACACTTGCAACTGCGGCACTTTCCACCGGGCAGCTCTGGGTTGCATCCCGCTGGCGGCCACGTGTGCGGGTCGCATGGTCGGAGTTGCGCGCGGTGCTCGGATTCAGCAGCAACCTGGTCGGATTCAATCTGGTCAATTTCCTCGCGCGCAACGCGGACAGCATGATCATCGGCCGCTACATCGGGTCGGCAGCGCTCGGCACCTACTCGCTCGCGTATAAGTTGATGCTGTTTCCGACGCAGAATCTGACGTTCGTGGTGGGCCGCTCGATGTTTCCGATCATGAGCCGTCAGCAGGATGATGTCGCCCGCAACGCGGCCTTATACCTCAAATCGGTAGGTGCAGTAGCGATGATCACCGCGCCTCTGATGAGCGGGGCGTTCATGCTGAGAACGCCCCTGGTGCACATCGTTTTCGGCGCGCAATGGGCGGCGGTAGCAGGCGTGCTCGCATGGCTGGCACCCGTCGGCTTTCTGCAGTCCATTGTCAGCACTACCGGCACCGTGTTCATGGCCTATGGGAAGACCGCGACGTTGATGCGTTTAGGAATCTTCTGTGCCGTGCTGCAAGTGGGGTCGTTCATTGCGGGCGTACCGTACGGCGTGGTGGGAGTCGCGGCGTGCTACTTCGTCGCAAATTTGATCATCGCGCCGGTTTGCCTGTGGCTTGCGATGCGTGAGCTCGGCGGCGGAACGATGGCGCTGCTGAAATCCCTGATCGCTCCCGTTGCCAGTTCAGCGATCATGTGCCTGGCGCTTTGGCTGCTGCGGATCGGTGCGCCGTTGCTCTCCGCAAGCGTCGTGGGCTTTGGCGCAAGCTGCCTCGCCGGCGCGGCAGTGTATTTCCTCGCGCAGCGCTGGTTGTTCCACCAACGACTGAGCGACCTGCTGAAGTTTATCCGTCGGTCCTAGCTGTTCGATCCCTGCTGGCTGTTCCTTGGCATGCTCTGGATTTGCGCACTGGAATATCAGCGCGCGCTGCTGTTGATCGGCTCGATCAGCATCGATTACTTTTTCACAACGCACTACTACACTTGACTAGCAGGGGCGTAACGTCGCGAACGCCGTTTAGTTCGGCGTGCCGGTGCCTTGGAGCACTGCATAAGCAGCGCCGGACTGTGGCCAGCTCGCATGTGCAGTAAGGCGGTTGCGGCCCGTTGACTGCTCGACGGTTGCATTGCAGCTCTGCACGCGTCCGCCCTGCAGCAGTACACTCCCGTTCGGTTGACCAGCGTCACGGCCACCACGATGCCCGGGTTCGTATGACCCTGCACGGGTCGCATGCGGACCTCGAGCATGATCCACCTTACGTCGATGTCGATAACTGTACACAGCAAAACAGGAGGAGATATGTGGGAGGATTTTGAGGTTACGCGCAGGCGTTTTATGAAGTTGGGCGGCGAAGCATTCATGCTGAGCCTTGTGCTCGGCACCGGGCTCGCACCGTTTAGCAAGCCGGCCTTTGCCGGAAAGCTGGAAGTCCTGAGCGACGAGCAATCGGCCACTCTACTGTCCGTCGCGCGAACGCTGTTTCCGCATGACACCGTGAAAGACGCCTACTACATGAACGTGGTGGCGGCCATCGATGCAAAGTGCGCGCAAGACCCGAAGATGCGCGCAATGGTTGAGGAGCGCGTAATCAAATTGAATACCGCGCTGGGCATGCCGTTCACGCAGGCCGACGAGACCGCACGGACGAACCTGCTGCGAACGATGGAGAAGTCCGACTTCTTCCAGCTCGCCTACACCGAAACGATCAACAACCTCTACGGCAACCACGAGATCTGGCAGAAGCTCGGCTACGAGGGCTCGTCCGCAGAGCACGGCGGCTACCTCGAGCGCGGATTCGACGACATCGCCTGGTTACCGAAGTCATAGGGGGAGATCAACATGGCTAAGTTCGATTACAACGATGATTCGGTTGTCGTGATCGTCGGCTCCGGTGCCGGCGGTGGAACGCTGGGCAATGAGCTCGCGCAGAAAGGCGTCAAGGTGGTCTGCCTGGAAGCGGGCGCGCGCCTCACGCTCGGCGATATCAAGAACGACGTGGGCGAAATGTTCATGAAGCTGTCGTG
>JBBRGM010000092.1:0-12338 GCA_038240725.1 Burkholderiales bacterium
AGATCTTCGCGAACCATGTCGGTACACCAGATCTGCAGCGGCTGCTGGCCCTCGCGCAGCATGAGCAGGCCGGTGGTATGGTCGATCTGCCCGTCCATCAACACCACCGCGCGAATCCCGGTATCGCGGATAGCGCGAGCCGGTTGCAGCGCGGGAAACGATTTGATTTGCGCAAGCAGGTCGGGCGACGCGTTGAACAACACCCAGTCGATGCCATCTCCGCTAACGGCAATCGACGATTGCGTTCGCGCGGTGGTACGCAGCGTGCCGGTTCGCACACCGTTGCAGTTGCGGCAATTGCAGTTCCACTGCGGAAAGCCCCCGCCTGCGGCAGCGCCAAGCACGCGAATTATCATGAGTGGAATGTTCCGAATGAGCCTGCGAAAGACGATCCGACCTGCTGCCGGCGAACAATTACAGCAGGTGCAAAAACAACGAAAGCCCCGCTGGGGGCTTCCGTGTAGCCCGCAAACCGAGATTAGCGGTTGGCGATGTACATCGTTACTTCAAAGCCAAAACGCATTTCGGTGAATTCGGGTTTGGTCCACATGGTGGTCTCCAGAAATGATAAAGTTTACTCGGTTGCGGGCAACACCCGCGGCGTATGACCTTACCGGCGGCGACCGCGCATCACACCGCGAGTCCGCCGATGAAGTCTGAGCTATTCTCGGCTACCGCTCGCTCGACTCCCACACGAAAATCAGCAAATGCAGCTCATGAATATCATGAGTTTGGAGTTCGGCGCTGTTTAGTTGGGCACAGCTTGATTAGCATTAGCCAATGTTCTCCGTGAGCGCAACTGCAGGGTCTTCCGTGAGCGCAACTGCAGGCCTGTTCGATTCCGACTTCGAAAGTTTGCGACGCAGCGATGCGCCGCTGATTGCGGCGGTCGTCCTGTCGCTCGTGCTGCACGCTGCCGCAATTTATTTTCTGCCCAACTTCCGTACACCGGCGCTGAAGCCGCAGGTCATCACGGTCGAGCTCGCGCGCCCGAAACTAGTTGAGCCCCCGAAGCCGATCGAAGAGCCACCGAAGCAGATCGAGCAGCCGAAGGAAATGGAAGCGGCCGCGCCGACCGTCAGTCCCAAAGTGCAGAAACCGTCGCGCCGACAAGCGACGGTGCAGCGAAAAGCGCAGAAACCGTTTCAGCGACAAGATCTGCAGCCCGCACCGTTACCCACGCCGGCGCAACCGCAAGTGGCGCCGCCCGTGCAACGACCGGCGAACGTGCGGCCGGAGGCGCGACCTGAGCCGCAGCTGCAGACCGCCGCGCCGTCCGAACCGGTCGCGCGGCTCGATGCACGACCCGAAGCGCGCGTCGATCCGGCACCGCAGGCGCGGCCGGAGCCGCGACCTGACTTGAAGCCCGCGACACGTGCAGAGCCTAAGATGGAACCGCGGGCGCCGGTGCGTGCGCCCGATCCGAGAACGGATCCACGCGCCGAGCCACCGCGTCCGCAGTCCGTGCCGGAGCCGACTTTGCAGCGCGCCGAGCCGCGCGCTCAGCCAACGCCGCAAACGCGCGTCGAGCCGCGCGTCGAGCCGAATCGAGAAGCACCCGTGATGGCACGCCCCGATAGTCGCCCGGCCCCTGCACCCGTACCGAAGATCGAAACACCACGCGCTGAGCCGCGCGTCCTTGCGCGGTCCGATTTGAAGGCTGAACCGCGCGCTGAGCCATCGCTCACGGCGCGCCCACAACCGGATTTGCAGCCGACGCGCCCAGACGTTGCGCCGACTGCGCCTGCAACCAATGCGCCTGCCGATACGCGTGCGCGCAGCCGCAGCGAGGCGCCCCTGGAATCGTCTGCAGAGCCGCGGCCGCAACCGTCCCAGCCTGTGCGCCCCGACGTGCAACCGGCGAGGCCGGATGCGCGTCCTGTCGCACCCGATCCGATAGCCGCAGCACAGCCGAAGGCGCGCACAGAGCAGCAGGCGCCGACGCCACAGCCGGCGCGCGCGCCCGAGGTTCGACCGCAAGATCAGCCTGCACCGTCGCAGCCGAATGAACGCCCTGATGCGCGGCCACCGGTCGCGCGCAATCAGGTGCCGTCCGGGCCGACGCGGCCGCAAGGCGCCGGTGCGCCGTCGCAATCCGATTCGATGGGACCGTTGCCGACTGCACCGAAGCTCGGCAAAGCCGACGAAGATGCTTCGATCAAGCGATTTGCGCAAGACATCTCGCGCGCGCTGGGCAAGCACATCTCGGAACAGGACTATCCACGTCTGGCGCGCGAGCGCGGCTGGCAAGGCACGACAGACCTGCGGCTCACGATCGGTCCGGATGGCAAGCTGAAAGACATCGTAGTCCAGAGCAGCAGCAACTACGACATCCTCGATCAGCGCGCTCTGGAGAAGCTGAAAGCGCTGGTGTTGCCGCGCGTGCCGGCTGAAATGAAGGGCCGTGCATTCACCGTGCGAATTCCGGTCAAGTTCGCGCTGCGCGAGATAGAGAAAAAATAATGCAGCCGGCGCCGGAACGCGTTATGTCTGACGGGTTATATCCGGCGCTGGAACCGTACGACGTCAGTTGGCTGGAAGCAGAAGCAGCCGGGCATCGCATCCGCTACGAGCAGTGCGGCAATCCCGCCGGCATTCCCGTGCTGTTCCTGCATGGCGGACCCGGCAGCAGCATCAATTCGAATCATCGCCGCTTCTACGATCCGGCAGTGTTTCGCATCGTTTTGTTCGACCAGCGCGGCTGCGGACAATCGACACCGCGTGGCGAGACTGCATCGAATACAACCCAGTTGCTTGTGCACGACATCGAGCAACTGCGCCTTGCGCTGGGCGTCGAACGATGGCTCCTGTTCGGTGGAAGCTGGGGCGCCACCCTCGCGCTTACTTACGCGCAGGCACATCCGACGCGTGTGAGCGGTCTCGTATTACGCGGCGTGTTTCTCGCATCCGAACCGGAGATAGATTGGTTTCTCGTGGGGCTGCGCCGATTTGTGCCGGAAGCGTGGGATGCGTTCACGCAAAGCGTCTCGGATCGATCTGCGGCGGGAATACTGCAGGAGTATTCCGCGCGCGTGCAGGCCGATGATGTCAGCGCGGCGCAGCGTTGGAACGTCTGGGAAAATGCGGTTATGGCTATCGGTGAGGCGGCCTCGACCAGCGGCGCAATGGATCCCGCAGCAGCGCTCGCACGCGTGCGAGTTCAGTTGCACTATCTGATGAACGATTCGTTTTTAGCGCCCGAGCAGTTGCTCGACGCAACACCTGCGATCGCCCCGCTTCCGGTGATCATCGTGCAAGGCCGACACGACATGGTATGTCCGCCATTGGCAGCGCGTAATCTGGCGCAACGCTGGCCGGGCGCGCAACTTCGCATGATCGAAAACGGCGGCCATGCGGCGACCAATCCGTCGATCTCCCGCGCGCTCGTGCAAGCTGTACAAGACATCGAGCAAAGATTATGAGTCTGCGATCGCGCCTGAGCCTGATCATCACGCTGTTGATCGTGGTGTTCTCGCTCGTCACAGCGAGGCTCGTGCTCAACGATGCGCGCCGCTCTGTGCGCGAGGAGATGGAAGCGGGCACCAAAGTCACGTTGCATCTGCTGACCACCGTTCTCGACAGCAATCAATTCATGCCGTCCGATAACAGCGGCGACATTCTGCTCGGGTTTTTGCAGCGGCTCGGCCGCGTGCGCGCCAACGAGATCCGTTTTTACCGCGATGACGGAACGCTCGCCTATACCTCGCCGCCGCCGATGTACAAAGCCGGCCGATTTGCGCCGGGCTGGTTCGTCAGGCTCGTCGCGCCGGATCTCACCAACGTCGAGCTGAAAATCAAGAGCGGTACGATCGTCGTCATTCCCGATGCGTCGCGATCTATTCTCGACACGTGGGATGACATGAAGAGCCTGTTCGGGCTGGCGGCCGCGTTTCTGATCTTGATCAACGTCGCGGTGTTCTGGCTGCTCGGCCGGGCGTTGCGGCCTGTGCAGACGATTCTGCGCGGTTTGTCCGGCATGGAGCAGGGCCGCCTCAACACCCGGCTGCCTGGATTCTCGCTGCCGGAATTCAATGCGATCGGCCACACATTCAATCGCATGGCGGATGCGCTGGAAGAAAGTCACGCGGAGAACGCGCAGCTCGCGCTGGTTACCAAGCAGTCGTCCGATGCGATCATGATTCACGACCTCGCCGGTAACATCTCGTTTTGGAATCCAGCGGCCGAGCGGTTGTTCGGTTATCGCTCCGCTGAAATTGCCGGGCGCTCCGCTACGTTGCTAACCCCGCCCGGACGTGAGAACGAGATTGTCGAGAATTTGCAGGTCGTCATCGGTCGCGGTCTGGTCGAGAACGTAGATACGCAGCGTCTGACGCGCGCGGGACGCTTGGTCGATGTGGCGTTGTCGGCGGCACCTTTGGTCGATCCCGGAACGGGCGAGGTCATCGGCGAGATCTGCAGCATGCGCGACATCACCGAGCATCGACGCGCGCAGCAGGCGGAGCACGAGCTCGAGCAGAATCGGCGGCTTACCCACCTGATCCAGACGCGGCTGGAAGAAGAACGGCGCAGCATCGCACGCGAGCTGCACGACGAGCTCGGGCAGTGCGTCACTGCGATCAAGACTATCGGCGCGGCGATTGCGAATCGCTCACAGACCTCATCGCCGGAAATCCACAGCAGCGCGCAGACCATCGTCAGCGTCGCCAGCCATATCTACGATGTCGTGCACGGTATTATTCGTCAGCTGCGTCCGAGCGCGCTCGACCATCTCGGCGTCAACGAAGCGGTGGAGGATTACGTCGGTACCTGGCGCGAACGCCACCCGGAAATTGCGTGCGAGCTGACTTTGACATCCGATTTAAGCAATCTCGGGGAAACCATCAATATCACCGTCTACCGGCTGGTTCAAGAATGCCTGACCAATGTACTGCGGCATGCGCAGGCGTCGCGGGTCCATATTCAAGTCAAACGAATGGGCGACATGATGGAAGTGAGTGTGTCGGACAACGGCAAAGGTCTGGCGAATGGGACGGATGGTGAGACGGCGCGTTTCGGTTTGATGGGCATGCGCGAACGCGTCCAGGCCCTGGGCGGCAGCTTCCGGCTCGAGTCCATTCCGCAAGCCGGCTTGCAAGTAATCGCACTGATACCGGTCGGCGAACAGCAGCACAATAAAGACGATCAAAATCGACAGGTGGCAGCCCAATGAGTGCAAGCGTTATCCGCGTGATGCTGGTAGATGACCATGCGGTAGTGCGCATGGGGTTTCGCTTGCTCCTCGACGGCGCATCCGACATCACTGTGGTCGGCGAGGCGGACAGCGGGGAAGAAGCCGTACGCCTGTATTCCGAGATCAAGCCGGACGTCGCGGTGATGGATATCTCGATGCCGGGAATCGGCGGGCTCGAAGCGATCGACCGAATACTCGCCCGTGAGCCGCAGGCGCGCATGCTGGTGCTGTCAGCGCATGAAGATGTGATGCACGCACGGCGTGTGCTGAAGGCCGGCGCCGCCGGTTATCTCACCAAACGAAGCGCTGCCGAGGAGCTCATTCATGCGATCCGCCAAGTCGCGCTCGGCAAAACTTATCTGGAGCCCAACATTGCTCAGCAGCTCGCCGTGCAGCAACTGAACGGCGGCAAGAGCTCGGTCGATATGCTGAGCGAGAAGGAATTCAAGGTGTTTCTCGCGCTTGCGGGAGGCCAGTCGGTCGCAGATATCGCCGAGGTGATGTCGCTGAGTCCGCGCACGGTCGGCACTCATCTCTATAATATAAAACAGAAACTGGGCGCGTCGAATTCGGCTGAGCTGGCCATCATCGCAATTCGGTCGGGCCTGTTGGAGCCCTGATCCAGACTAATGAAAATCATGAGGTTGTTTTCAGCGTTTTTCGCCTGTTGCCCGACCCGCCGATTCGACACAATGATTCCCGTAGCAGCCAGTTAGCAGTCGGCAAGAACAACAGCAGTGCAGCAAGATTGCTGAACCCTTTTGAAGTCAGATCTAACGAGGAGAACACTATGTGGACCAAACCCGAATTCACCGAAATGCGTTTCGGCTTCGAAGTCACGATGTACATTCAGAATCGCTGATATCGAAGTAAGCATTGCGAAAAGGCTGCCCTAGGGCAGCCTTTTCTATTTGCACGTCTACCGCGGTCACCCACGGCAGAAGCAGCGCAGAACTAGCACCGAATAAAAAAAGCGACAAAGCGCTAGGTAAGGATGCGGCGCGAAGCCCGCGAGTTTGTATAATCGCGCGCTGGTTCAAGGGGGATTCAAATGCGCAGTAACGTCACCGCATCGCTTTGCGTTGCATCTGGTCTGGTTGGAACTCTGGTCTGGGGATCGGCGTCTGGGGCGGAAGGGCTCAAGCCCGAAGGGCAATCCAGCGGTATCCGTCTCGACCCGGTCGTTGTCACCGCCACACGTGTCGAACAGCAAAGCTTCGATGTGCCCGCTTCGATCGATTCTATCTCCGGCGCACGCATACGCAACGGACAGGCGCAGGTGAACCTTTCCGAGACGCTCGTCTCGTTGCCCGGCGTGGTCGCCAATAATCGCCAGAACTACGCGCAGGACTTGCAGATCTCGATCAGGGGATTCGGCTCTCGCTCGACTTTCGGTGTGCGCGGAATCCGGCTGTTTGCGGATGGAATCCCCGCGACGATGCCGGATGGCCAGGGTCAGGTCTCGAATTTCGATCTCGGCTCAGCGAAGAGCGTTGAAGTTTTGCGCGGCCCGTTCTCCGCGCTTTACGGAAACTCCTCAGGTGGCGTGATCCAGATTTTTACCGAAGACGGCCCGCCGGATCTAACGGTGTCGCCGAGTTTCGAGTACGGCAGCTTTGCGACGTCGCGGACGGGCCTCAAGGTCGGTGGGCAAATCGGACCGGTCAACTACATCGGCGACGTCTCGCACTTCGAGACCGACGGTTATCGCGATCACAGCTCGGCGCGGCGAGAAATCGCCAACGGGAAAATGCGTTTCACGCTCGGCGACGATTCCACGCTGAGCCTGATTCTGAATTACATCGACTCGCCCAACAGCCAGGATCCGCTCGGTCTCACCTGGCAAGAGGTGTACAACAATCGCGAGCAGGCGAGCCCGGCGGCGCTGCAGTTCAATACGCGCAAGAGTTTTCGCAACAACCAGGGCGGCCTGGTGTACGAAAAACGTATTACCGATCAGGACACCCTGCGGTTGATGGGTTATCTCGGCGATCGCCAGGTGCAGCAATTTTTGGCGATTCCCGCCGGTGCGCAAATTCCGGCGAGCAGTGCCGGCGGCGTTGTCGATCTCGATCGTCAGTTTCATGGCGTCGACGGCCGCTGGACGCACAAGGCGGAGCTGGCATCGCGGCCGATCACCGTTAGCGCGGGCATCAACTACGATTACCTGCAGGAGAATCGGCGCGGGTATAACGATTTCACCGGCACCGCCGCTGCGCCCACGGCGCTCGGCGTGATCGGCAATCTGCGCCGCAACGAAGACAACTCGGTGTTCAACTTCGATCAGTATTTGCAGGCTGAGTGGGACCTGCTGGAGAAATGGTCGGTAAATGCCGGTATTCGTCACAGCCGCGTGTCGTTCAAATCGGTGGACAACTATATCGTCCCCGGCAACGGCAACGACGGCGGATCGGTCGCGTACACCAACACGACGCCGGTGGTCGGCGTGTTATTCAAAGCCACGCCGACATTGAATCTCTACGCCAATTTCGGACGCGGTTTCGAGACGCCGACATTCAACGAGCTGGCGTACCAGGTGCCTCCGTCCGGCGGGCTCAACTTCGGACTGCAACCCGCAAAGAGCAAGAACTACGAAGTCGGTGCCAAGGCGTTCATCACTTCCGACACGCGAGCGAACATCGCTTTTTTCCGAACCACCACCACGAACGATCTTGCCGTGCTGCAGAATACCGGCGGGCGCTCGGTCTATCAGAACATCGACAAGTCCACGCGCCAGGGCGTCGAGCTGTCGGTCGACAGCCGCTTGCCGAAAGGCTTCACGACCTTGCTCGCGTACACGTTCCTCGACGCGACATTCCAATCGCAATTCAATACGTGCGGATTGCCGCCGCCGAATTGCGTTTTCCCCAACACGAATGTCGTGACGGTGCCCGCCGGCAATCAGCTCCCCGGTGTGCCTCGTCAGTTCGCGTACGGCGAGCTCGGCTGGGAAAGCCCGGCGCAGACGGTATCTACCGCTTTGGAGCTGCGCTATTCGGACAAGATCTTCGCGAACGACACCAACACGCAATATGCAGGCAGCTATGCGATCGTCAATTGGCGCCTTGGTTTCAAGCAGGAAGAGGGCAAACTGACGTTGCGCGAGTTCTTCCGTGTCGACAATATTTTCGGCCGCGATTACATCGGTTCGGTCATCGTCAACGAGGCCAACGGGCGCTATTACGAACCATCGCCTGGTGCGACGTTTCTGGTAGGCGTTTCAGCTGCCTACAAATTTTGATCCGCTCGCGCGCTCAACAAGAAGGGGTACAAACAGCATGGCTACGAACACAGACGGCATCCGACGCTACGATCCTGTAGCGATGACCTTGCATTGGATCGTGTCGATCAGCGTATTTTTCATGATCGGCCTGGCGTGGTACATGACCCAGATTCCCAAGGGCACGCCCAACCGCGCGTTCTTTTTCAATCTGCACAAGTCGATCGGCGTGACGCTCGCGATCATCGTGCTGTTCCGCGTGTTCTGGCGGTGGAATCATCAACCGCCGTCGTTGCCGGCAGGAATGCCGAGCTGGCAAGTGAACGGGGCGAAGCTTAGTCACGCTCTGCTGTACACACTGCTGGTATTCATGCCGGTGGTCGGGTTCATTGCATCGAACTTCAGCAAATACGGCGTGACCTATTTCGGCCTGTTCAAGATCGGTCCGCTATTCGCCGAGAACAAAGTGCTCTATGACTTGTTCCAGGGTTTCCACAACGTGGCGTCATGGGTGTTAGTCGCCGTGATCGTGATTCACGTCGGTGCCGCACTCAAGCATCTGCTAGTGGATAAGGACGGCGTGTTTTTCCGCATGCTGCCGGGTAATCGAGCGTCGTGATGTGACCGGGCGCGCATTGGGCCCGTGCCCTATGTGCGCTGGCGGCGATTGAGATACACGTAGGCGCCGATGATTATCGCCACCAGCGTGACTTGCAAAGCGATTCCCTGCACGTTGGGATAAATTCCAAGCAAGGGAATCGACGGGACGTCGATCCGGTTCGCGCTCAGCTTGCCGGCTTCCTGAAGTGCGGCGATACCCTGACCAGCAAACACCACCGCCATGATCGTGAGCAGAATCGAGCTCACGCCGAAGAATAAATTCAACGGCAGGCGAATGCTGAACTTTGCAATCAGCCAGGCGATGACCGCGAGCGCGACCAGCCCAATCGCGAGACCGCCGATGATCGACGTGCGGCCGATGCCGTCCGATTGCAGCCACAGCGCCTGATAGAACAGGACCGTTTCGAACACCTCGCGATACACCGCGAGGAACGACACGAGTGCGATACTCCAGAGCGCGCTGCCGGTCATTGCGCTGTTCATTTGATCCCGGATAAATTGTCCCCATCGCGCCGCATTCGATCTGCTATGCAGCCAGAACCCGACGTATAGCAGCAGCGCCGCGGAGACTAAAGCCGTGACGCCTTCGGTGACTTCCCTTTGGGCTCCACTGATTGCGATCAGCTTGCTGGACACGACCCACGTCAACCCGCCGAGCAGCAACGCGACGATCCAGCCGCCGTGCAGCCACGGCAGCGCATCGCTACGACCGGTACGCACAAGAAACGCGGCCATCGCTGCGAGAACGAGTATCGCTTCCAGTCCTTCGCGCAAAATGATCACCAGTGAGCTGATGAAGTCCGCCGTTGGCGACGCGTTTGCACTCGATAAGCGATGCTGCGATTCGTTCAGCAGCTGGACCGCAGCCTGGTAACTCGCGTCGACTTCAGCGATGGGCTGCTGCGCTTTGACGGCGTTCCGATAAGCCATCATTGCGGCTTCGGTGCGATTGCGCAGCTCGTGATCGCGATTGTCGAGACTGGCTTCGACGAGCTCGAATCCTTCCAGGTACGCCGTCACGGCGAGCTGGTATGCCTCAGTTGCGTTGCCATTTCGGTACTGGGACAAACTGCGCGCCAGCGTCTTGGCGCTAAAGTCGATGGGCGACGGAGCGTCCACTGCAAACTGCGTAGGCTCAGTGCGCAGGAATGCCAGAATTGCCTCGCTGGCGGCGCCATGCTGAGCAGCTTCCGCGGGCGTTGTCGTTACGACCGCCGCAAGGTTGGGAAACAACACGCGCCCATCGCCTTGCTTCCAGGCGCTCGCACCCCGCACCCGCTGGGCGTCGGTCGCGGAAAACTGACTCACGTAAAACGCGAGTTTCCAGCGATCCTGCTGATCCAAGGTCGAGAACGCTGCCATCGATGTTCCCGCAACGCCGAGGCTGATCGTGTTGTACAGCGCGAACACACTGCGTTCGGATTGCCGCGCGCGATCATGAAAGTTGGCGGGTTTCGGATTTAGGTCGGCAGCCTGGAGTCCGGCTCCGTCGCCCTGAGCGCCATGACATGCGGCGCAATTTGCGGCGAACAGGGCAGGGGCCGCGGTGAGATCGGGCGGCTGCGACGGGGCGACTGCGACGTGGTACGCGGAGATCACCTGCTGCTGCAGCTCGCGAGCCAGCGCGGTGACCTTGGCGCCGCTCTGTTTTCCCCGAATGAGGCTGGCAAGTTGCTGCGTTTTCGTCACCAGTTTGTCGCGGTCGGCGCCAGCGGGTAACGCACTCGCCATTTGTGCGACCTGACCGGAAAACTCTACCTGCTCGGCATACTCCGCTTCGTTCGTAACTTTGCCGTCTTGCACGAAGTTCGGATACTCGACCGAGACATAGTCGAGGAGGTGCAGGATCGTCTGCGTAGACGCCTCCGACGCGCCGCCTGCCTGGGCATGCGCCGCAGTTACGCCAAGGCACGCCATCACGGCTATAAGAAGCGTCCTGCAGCAGCGAATCACGCGCATGGGTGAAATCCAAATAAGAGGAAGAGAGCCGGCTGGAAATGCGAATTATACGCATTCGAGGCTGCCGGAACACTTTCATACCCGCCAGACACCACAAAGACGAGCGATTATCATTGCAAATGAGAATGAGTTGCAATACTATTTACGCATCGAACGGGGCACTACTGCCGACCCCGATCGCGAGCGTCATCAGTGACCTTGCTGTGGGCAATAACCGAGCGGGCGCTAGTGACCGCAAAGGACAGGAGATACAGATGAAAGCCATGGTGGTGGGCGCAGACCGACTGGGAAATATTCCCGCGGCCCTCGAGGCAAAGGGCATTCACATCATGTGGCACGTCAGTGGACGAGCTGCAGCCGAGCAGCGCCGTCCATCGAGCCTGCCGACGGGCACGCAGCTCGTCATTTTGTTTACCGATTTTCTCGGCCACAACGCGATGCGAGGCATGCGCCGGGCGGCCCACGATCAAGGCATCCCGGTCGTTGCGTGCAGGCGGTCCATCACGGCGCTGCTGCAGTCGCTTCAGCGGCTGCCTGCGTTGAACGGTTGACCCCGCATCACCTCCGGCGGCACACGGATGGCGCGTAACTTGCCTCTCATATTGGTATTGACACTCATTCTCATTAGACTTTAGACTACCTCTTCCTACGGGGGATTTCTCTTGTTTGTCTGCATCTGCAACGGCATCACAGAAAAACAGATCCGAGAAGCGGTCCATACCGGCGCGTCGAGCGTCGCGGACCTGAGCGTCTCGTTGGGTGTCGCCGCCGGCTGCGGGACGTGCCATGCGTTCGCTCACCAGGTTCTGCTGGAAACGCTGAATGCGCGTGCGTCGATGCCGGAGAATCGGATCGCGGCCTAAGTTTTGCGCCGGCCTGACTTTAGCGGGTGGCGCGCGGATCTCTCCGGGCGCTGATTATCGCGGCGCGGAGTTCTCTCTGCGCTGATCATCGTGGCGCGGGTCTCTTCCGCGCAGGTCACTGTTGGGGTGTGAATCTCGCCGCACTAGTATCCGAGCGCGCCGAGCTCAGCGCGTTTGCCTTCCAGGAATTCACCCGCGTTTCATTCTCAGAATGGACGCTTCCCTGAAATAATTCGTCAACGCCCTGAGCCTTCGCAACGAGCGACGTCGCAGTGACTTCCCTGCGGGGGGGCGCTGCGCCGCGTGTGACTCGGCTGCTGCGCCGCTATAATGCGAACGCCCACCCTGTTACTGCATCGGAGCGCTCCATGAAGGGCGATATCAAGGTTATTGAGTTCATGAATCGCGTACTCAGAAATGAGCTCACTGCGATCAATCAGTATTTCCTGCATTCCCGCATGTTCCGCCACTGGGGTCTCCTCAA
>JBBRGM010000093.1:0-12242 GCA_038240725.1 Burkholderiales bacterium
GCTGCGATGGTCCGTACGCAATGTAGCGATATAGCGCCGCACCGCTTCGACGAACAGCTTTCGCCAGCTTCGCGAGCACGATTGCGCTGCGCCGCGCGGCGCTCGCCGCCTGTTTCAGAGTGAATCGCTACAGTGCTTCGAGCCAGAACGCAATCGCCTGTTCGCGCGTCGCAATCCTCAACAATCGCGGCAACGCCGACAGCAACGGCTTGCACAACCCGGCGTCGCAAGTCAGAAAACCGCACACCATACGCGCCGCGTCGTCCCCGCCGCCATATACCAATCGATGTACGGCGTCGGCGTGTTTCGGTTTCAGCAAGGTCGTAGTGGGCACCGGTTCGAGGCCCGGCGCGCTGCTCAATGTGTGCGCGTCGCCGTGCGAAAAAACGACCAGGTCGCCCGCCTCCAGGAACGTCGACGCGCTGACGCCCAGGGAAAGCCAGAAGTTACCCTCAGTTATCACGTGGTAGTGAATGAGCTTTTTGCGCCCGGCATATCGAACGCGCGTGCGCGCGGAATCGATCGGGTCATCACGCGCCAGGGCGCAGTGAATCCAAGATCGGCGCAAGGGCTTTACCGATGCGTACGCCCTGCTCCGAGGTGATCATCCTGCCGAGAATGCTGTTGAAGCGCGAGTCCTGCACACCGGAGACGATGTATTGCCAGCGATACGCCTTGAGAATGACCTTGCGTATTTCTTCGATGTGATGCGTCGTGAAACCGCGGTCGCATAAGGTCAGGAAATAATCGAGATCGGCGCCGGATTGGAGCTGCAGCAAACCATCGACTGCGGCGACCAGCTCGATCAGATCGGTCACGGCGCTGTCGCGTTCTTCCGCCGTCAGCTTTGCGTCTTCGCGAATCCATTCCAGCTCATCGAGAATGGCGTGCTGCGATTCTTCCTTCCAGTGAAACAGGAACACGTCTTTGTATAACTCGGAGAGATTCGGATCGGCTTCGGTGCTCTGCAGGTAGTGCACCTGCGTGAAGAGCTCGATGTGACAGGTCAAGCCGAGCACCGCCCAGGTGGATTTCTGCAGCACGACCGATGCGACTTCATTCGGTTGCGGCAAAAACCGGTAACCCGAAGGCATCCATTCCGCGATCATGGTTTCGATCCGGCGAAACAGTTCCTGATGCTTGCGGTCATCGTCGGAGAAGCGCACCAGCGCCTGCAACGCCGTTTGGTCGCCGCGCCGGTAGTCGCGGCTGAGTTCCGTGATCTTCGCGCCGATGAACCGCTCGACCAGGCCGAACATGTTGGCGCAGGTGCGGCCTTGAATCTGGCCCAACATGCGGCGCTCCTGCTCGTTCAGATTTGGCAGCTCTTCCACTAGCGACAAGCCATCGGGCAGAAATTTCTTGGAAAAGTCGAAGCTGCGGCCACGGATGACATCCCGGTCGATACCCCAGCTGATGCGTTTGGAGGCTTCTACGCCCTTGGCGTAGCGCTTCGTGTCGATCTCGGGTGCAATGGCCTGCATGATTTCTCCGCTCAGTGTTTAAGTGTCGGTAATTTCGTATCGCTGGTCGCGATACGCCGAAACACCGGTTGCGAAACACGGTGCGTTTGCGTACCCGACAAAAGCATGCGCACTCTAAACAAGCGGGAACGACGCAGATATCGGGAAGGGCCGAATGTTTTGTAAGGCAATCCTCACAACACGAACGTCGAGCGATTCAGGGCACGCGACGTGACGTTGCGCCGCCGTTTTTCGAGCCTATTTGCAGGAAACGCGGCGCGGGCGCCACGCCGAAGAGAAAAAGCTCAGATGCTTGTGGCGAGGTCCGTCAGCGTCGTGCGAAGTTTGCCGGGCTCGGTGGTCTTGTTCAGGAAAAATTGCGCGCCGGCCTGCGTGAACTGCTCGCGATACTCGGCATCGTCGTGCTGGGAAAATACGATGACCTGCGTTCTCGGGAAATTCTTGTGCACGAAGCGCATGACTTCGATGCCGTTGCTGGCCTTGAGTTTAATGTCGAGCAGGAGCACTTGCGGCGGCTGCGCCTGGATCGCAGCGATGGCCTCAGTCGCGTTGTCGTGCTCACCGATTATGCGGAACTGCGCCATCTCACCGAGGAGCTCTCTGACCCGCGTTCTCACGGCGATCGAGTCTTCCACCAGCATTATTGTTATCAAAACGTAGTTCCTTCAAGCCGCGCGCGGCTGTTTTCTCTTCTGGTCATCGTATCCAGTCCTCATTCAACAGCCTATAGGGATACCGCACGCAGATCTGTAGGGAGAACCCTACATCACGAGTCGAGCAGACCGCTCTCCAGCATGTATCGGGTGAATTCCGCGTTGGTCGCCAGGCCGGTTTTCTCGATGATGCGCGCGCGATAGGTCGTCACCGTCTTCGGACTGATGCGCAGCTGCTCGGCGATTTCCTTCAAGCTCCGGCCATGTGCGATCAGCTTGAGGATCTCGAATTCCCGGTCGGACAGGCCTTCGTGCGGTGTCTTGTTATCTTTGACGCCGACATCCAGCGCGATGCGCTCGGCCAGCGCCGGGCTCAGATACTTACCGCCGGCGGCAACCTTTCTGACCGCCATGACGAGCTGCTCGCTGGCGCTTTCCTTGTTGAGGTAGCCGTCGGCGCCGTCTTTCAGCGCGCGCACCGCATAGTGCTCATCGCGATACGCACTGAGGATCAGTACCGGCAGCTTCGGAGTATCCCGCTTGATGTTCTTCAGCAGGTCCAGCCCGGTGCGATCGGGCAGTGAGATGTCGAGCAGCACCAGGTCGAACGAACGTTTGCGCAGCCAGGCTTGCGCATCGGGAACGCTGCCTGCCTCACCCGCGACGACGCAGTCCGCTTCGGCCTCCAGAATGCGCTTGAGGCCTTCTCGCACGACGGTGTGGTCATCGACAACCAGAATCTCGATTCGCTGTGCCACGATGGTTCTACTCTCCAGATACGCTAACGATTGCCGACCGGGCTGCGTCGCTGCAGCTCAAGATAGAGACTGTACCGGCAGCCGCACGTCCACGCGCGTGCCTTTACCCGGAATGCTATCGACGGTGACGGTTCCGCCGAGCAGGCTGGCGCGCTCCGATAACCCGAATAATCCGAACGATCCGACTTTGACGCGTGCGTCGGTGTCGAAACCGCGGCCGTTGTAGTTGACCGTCAGACCAATTTCCCGATGATTGGCGATCAGCTTCAACTGCACTTCGGTGGCCTGCGCGTGGCGCGTCACGTTGGTCAGGCATTCCTGCAGCATGCGATACAGCGCCGTGGTACTGGCGTCGCCGATCGCATCGAAGCTGCCTTCGGCGGTGAACACGATATGCAACCCGGTGCGGGCGGACGTATCTTTGACCAACCCTTTGACCGCCGCCGTGATGCCGAGATCATCGAGCACGCGCGGCCGCAGATCTCCGACGATCCGACGCATGGCGGCGGCGCTTTCCTCGATGCTTTTCTGCATGCGGTCCACCGTGTCGAGCGCGACCGAACCGGGCTCGCTGTGCCGCCTGATCCAATCGGCGTCGAGCTGCAGCGCCGTCAAGTTTTGCCCCATTTCATCGTGCAGCGACTGCGAGATGCGCTTGCGCTCTTCCTCGATGTCCTGCTGCATGCGCGCGCTCATTTCGCGCAAACGCGTAGCCGAGTTGCGCAGCTTGTCCTGCAGACGCTCTGCGACGATGTACGGCTCACGCATTTCGCTGATGAAGACGCCGCGATAGATGAGCACGTACGCGACCACCCGATAAGCGTGACTGAGGAAGTTGTTGATGTCGTACGGGTGCGCGTACAGCGCATTGAGCGCCTGGCTCAGCCCCATCGCAACCGATGCTGCAAACAGATACGCCGCGTTCGCCGAGTGAGGGCTGCGCAACTGCATGAAAAAACCCACTGCCGCTATACCGTGCAGAGCCACCAGCAGGTACTCGGATGCGATCTTGATGAACGTGAGTCCAGTGCCGGGAATGTAGGTTTGTGGCAGCAGATCCGGATGGAACAGCACCGCCCAGTAGACGAAATACACCAGCGCCAGGGTGGCCGCCAGATAGCCGTACCTTGCGGCCGGAAACCGCAATCGCCGCTGCGGCCCGAACGCGATGCCCAGCAGCGCCAGCGCAGCGAGCAGCCGGCTGATCAGCGAGAAGCTGATTGCCTTTTCCGGCGAAGCCGGCGTGACGAAGTCAGGCATGCCTTGATAGGACAGCGTGTGACCGAAGTCGACCAGCGCCACGCCGAGGAAGCCGCACGCCAGCAACGTAATGCTGCCGGAGCGCTCGCGGTCGTACGTGTTCCAGCCAATCGCGAACACGAGCCACGCGACCGCCAGCGAGAACACGTGCATGGCGGTGTGCAGGGGCACGTAGACATTGAGGTCGAACCGGTATTCAGGCTGCGTTAATCCGGCAGCCACCAGCAATAGCGCCAAGCCCGTGATCAACAGCGACAAAAAGCGGTACTGCTTAACTTCGTTTATCAGCGCTGCGGACATCGAAGTCTCATCTCGTCGAACCAGCGATCAATTATGCCTTGCGGGTCCAGCGCGCACTACAGCATCGCCACGCAACCGACCGTTATCGCCCACTGGAGCGCGGTCGGATCGATTCGTGGCTTTTCGGCTAAGCGCGCTGGACGCTGAGTCATTCACGCTCGTGCCGCGCACAGGGATACTGCGCTTCGTCGCATGACCGATCGTCAGCGAAGCGAACCCGCTGCATGACGCGGCACTAACGTAACTCAAAAAGGAATTCTGATCATGTTGAAGCTGACCTGCAAAACCATCGCAGTCGTTGCATTGAGCGGCGTGCTATGCAAACGCCATGGCGTCCTATCATCCGAGGCACGCCAGCAGCGTCCCGAGCTCGAACGTACTGCCGCAGGAAGAGAGCCCGACCGTGCCGTTGCCCTACCCGGCGGATGCACTGTATCAAGTTGCCTGCGTAGCGAAAAGCACCGCGTTGTTCGATACGGACTCGTTCGGCAACCTGGCGATGGAAGGCGAGACCTCGCCGGTGCCGTACGAAAATTTGATGCTGGCCGACTAGATTCTGCGCAGATGTGCGATGCCACGCGCGGCAGTGTTGAACGCTCGGTTCCGCTAAACGACGGCGCTGAGCGTGTCAACGAAGAATTGGGGTAGCCACGACGCACAACGAGCATCCGCGATGCTCGTGCGCTTCGCGCAAGTGCAAACCGCGGCCTGCCGGAATGCGCAACGACGACACGCAGCAAGGCTGCGCATCGTCCGAAATGTACGGCAACTACGGGTTACTCGGCAGACAACGCGCTGATCGAACCGCGCCCGGGCTCGCGCACGAGAATCGATGCGCGAAAATCAGACCGGCGCCCTTCCACTTCGAACTTGCAGTAGCGCGGCGCCAAGTTCGGCTGCACGGTGACGACGCGTTCGGTCCCGGCGGCGAGCTTCACTTTTTCCGAGCCGACCAATACCGCATCTTTGGTGAACACTTCGATGCGCGCTTCGCGAGCCTCGTCGCTGACGTTGAGCAGATAGCAATCGAGCTGATTGCTGCCATCGGGAAACAACGGCTGTGTGAACATCGTGTGCTCAGCGAGCGCGGGCGTGCTGAGCAGCGCGACGGACAACGCGACGGCAGCTGCAACGGTTCCCGACAGCAGATTGGTGGTCCTGCGATTGACGTGCATTACAGTGCTCCTGCGAGATGACTTCGCTATGAAGGGCGGCATCGAGGTGCCGGTGTACGAGATTCAATCGATGCGAGATTGCAGCTCGCGGTGCGCACTTTAAAGTGCGCCGTATCGCGCAGAAAATCAGTAAAGCCCCATCTTTTCGTGAGGCATTCCTACGTGCTCAATCCCACTCATCGATTACCGCGTGTGTAGAATGCCCGCCACCAATGCTCGCTTTACGGGAGGCCACGCGCCGTGAAAGTCACCGCTATCGAAACGATCAATCTCGAGGAGTTTCCCAATCTGCTCTGGGTCCAGGTGCACACCGACGAAGGTCTCGTCGGTCTCGGCGAGACCTTCTACGCTATCGAGCCGGTGATCGCGCATATCCACAAAACCATTGCGCCGTATCTGCTCGGCAAAGATCCGCTGCAGATCGACAAACACAGCCGGCAGTTTCTCAACACCTATCTCGGCTTCAAAAGCGTCGGCGTCGAGATGCGAGCGGCGTCCGCGGTGGACATTGCGTTGTGGGATCTATTCGGGCATGTGACCAATCAACCGATCTATCAATTGCTCGGCGGTGCAAGCCGCGACCGCATGCGCGCCTACAACACGTGCGAGGGCTATCAATACGTGCGCGCGAAACCGGAGCAGGGCACGGCCAACTTCGGGCTACCTGCGCAAGTCGACAAATATCAGCCGTACGAGGATCTGGTGGGCTTCATGAAGTACGCGGACGAGCTGGCGCTGTCGCTGCTGTCCGAAGGTTTCACCGGCATGAAGATCTGGCCGTTCGACGAATACGCGGAAGCCTCGAACGGTACCTACATCTCGAACGCCGACTTGAAAACGGCGATGAAGCCGTTCGAGAAGATCCGCAAGGCGGTCGGCGACAAGATGGATATCCACGTCGAGTTCCACTCGATGTGGAACCTGCCCACGGCAATCAAGATCGCCAAGGCGCTCGAGCAGTTCGATCCGTTCTGGTACGAAGACCCGATCAAGATGGATAACCTGGACGCGGTCGCCGACTACGCGCATCGGACCAACGTCTGGGTCACGGCAAGCGAAACGCTGGCGACGCGCTGGGGCTTTCGCGACTTGTTCGAAAAACGCGCGGCAAGCGTGTGCATGCTCGACGTCGGCTGGTGCGGCGGTTTGAGCGAGTCGAAAAAGATCGCGACGATGGCCGAGTGTTACCAGCTACCGGTGGCGCCGCACGATTGCACCGGTCCCATCCTGCTGACTGCCTCGGTGCACCTTTCGATGAATTGCCCGAACACCCTGGTGCAGGAAGTGGTGCGAGCGTTCTATCACGACTGGTACGGCAAGCTGGTGACGCAACTGCCGCCGCTGGAGAACGGGTACATCACGGCACCGAAAGGCTCCGGTCTGGGAACGCAGTTGCAGCCGGATTTGTTCAAGCGCAAGGACGCGCGCATCCAGCGTAGCTCGCTGAGCTGATTACGCGATTGATGCCTGGATCAATTCTGGTGCATCGGTCCCGGCTTCAATCGGGGTGACCAGCTTTAATCGGTACGACCGGCGGGCTGACTACGGACGGACCGCCTTATTTGATTTGCCCATCAGAATGCGTGGCCGCTCCCGCGTTCCCACCCTGACTTTCGTCGCGTCATTGTTTTCGCGCAAGATTCCATTACCAATGCGGCTTTACAAACGTTTTACGTTGTAAAAACATTAACCTATGTAACGCTCGCCTATACTTTCTTGATCTCGCCGAAGTTAACGCGAGTCCATCACAACGGAGATGTTAATGCGGCAACGTTCGGTCCTATTCGGCTTGTTTCTCGCACCGCTCGTACTTCTGTCAACGGTCGGCACCGCGAGTGCAACTCTCTTCACCAGCATCAATACTTTTGGGAACACCAACGGCAGCGAACGCTGTCTGGTCGGCAATGCCAGCAATCTCTGCACGAAAGGCGGCGCCTACAAGAACGCCTTCTCCATCACGCACATCTACGAAACCAATAGCGCACCCCTCACCCGGATCGGCGATCAGCACGACCAGGTCTGGTCTTCCGCTTCCGGCTACATCGAAGTCCGCGAGCTTGCCCATTATTTGAGCACGCACGGTACCTCGGTCGCCGGGATCGGGACGTCGAAAGCCACGTTCACCGCGTTTCCCGCAGGCACCGAGTTCAGCTCCGACAACAAGGTCGTCGGTCCGGCCTTGCCGGGCGATGTCGTCCAGAGCGATTACATCGGCACGCGAAGCTTTCTCAACGTGAACGTCGGCACGAACCCGTTCTACTTTCTCTACCAGTCAGAGGGCAAGACCTACTCGTCCGACAACTTTGCCGGCAACGGCTTCGACAACGGTTCCGGCGGCGACCTCGACCACATGGTTACCTGGTCCGCTGGATTCGATACCGATCTGCGCGGAAACAAGGCGGCGGTCTACTTGATTGCGTTCGAGCGCGCCAACATCGACGACGACTTCCAGGATGGCGTGTACGAAATTCGTATCCCGCTGGCGGTGCCGGAGCCCTCGACCTATGCGATGCTCGGTTTCGGCGTGCTGTTGCTGAGCTGGACCACGATGCGCCGGCGGCGCAATCACTGAGCCGCAAGCATCTGCAGTAACGAACGGAGCCTTCGAGGCTCCGTTTTCATTTAGTCCGTCGGTTTTTCCGGTGCCGGCACAAAACGCTACACTATCCCTCTTGATTATTTGCGAGCGCACCAGATGAGTTTCTTTCAGAAGACGGATGGCTCGGGCGTGCTGCTGCTGGCGCCCGGCGACAACATCGCCATTGCCACCACCGAACTGCCCGCCGGCACCGTGCGCACGATCCACGGCCAAACGCTCGAGCTCAAGAGTGCGGTTGAAGTCGGTCACAAGTTCGCAGTCCGTGCAATTCCCTCCGGCGAGCGCATCGTCAAGTACGGTGCGCCGATCGGCGTCGCGACCTGCGACATCGCCGCCGGCGACTATGTGCACGTCCACAACATGACCAGCGACTACCTGCCCACGTACACGCTGGAAGACGGTAAAAAGTACATCCAGGAGGCGAAGTAGATGATCAACGGTTACTTGCGCAACGATGGCCGCAAAGGTATTCGCAACACGATCGTGGTGGCCTACCTGGTCGAATGCGCGCATCACGTTGCGCGCGAGATCGTCTATCCGTTTCGCGAACAAGGCGTGCACCTGATCGGCTTTCCCGGCTGCTACCCGAACGCCTACTCGCACAAGATGCTCGAGCGGTTGTGCACGCACCCCAACGTCGGCGCGACGCTGCTCGTATCGTTGGGCTGCGAGGGCTTCAACAAAGGCGGCCTGCTGGAAACGATCCGGCAGTCCGGCCGGCCCGCCGCGCTGGTCGGCATTCAAGACACCGGCGGTACGCGCAAGACCATTTCGGATGGACTGGCCTGGGTCGAACAAACGCTTGCGCAACTGCAGAACACTCCGCGCGCCGACATGCAGATCGATGAGCTGGTTGTCGGCACCATCTGCGGCGGCTCCGATGCGACCAGCGGACTCACCGCGAACCCGAGCATGGGACGCGCGTTCGATTTCCTGGTCGAGCAGAACGCGACCTGCATCTTCGAGGAAACCGGCGAGCTGATCGGCATGGAACACTGGATGGCGAAACGCGCCGCCACACCGGAGCTGGGCCGGGAAATCGTCGATACCGTCGCCAAAGCCGCGCGCTATTACACCACCATGGGACATGCCAGCTTCGCACCCGGAAATGCCGACGGCGGCTTGACCACGATCGAAGAAAAATCGCTGGGCGCCTACGCGAAGAGCGGCCAGTCGGTCATCTCCGGCATCATCAAACCCGGCGACGTGCCGATCCAGGGCGGCCTATATTTGCTCGATGTGGTGCCCGACGGCGAGCCGCGCTTCGGCTTTCCGAACATCAGCGACAACGCAGAGATTGCCGAGCTCATCGCCTGCGGCAGTCACGTCATTTTATTTTCCACCGGCCGCGGATCGGTCGTGGGATCGGCAATCTCGCCGGTCATCAAGGTTTGTGCGAATCCAAAAACCTACAAGCGCATGGCGGACGACATGGATGTCGACGCAGGTCGCATTCTGGAAGGGCGCGCGAGTCTGGATGAGGTCGGTCGCGAGGTGTACGACTTGATCGTCGATGTCGCCAATGGCGCGCAGACCAAATCCGAAGCGCTCGGCCATCAGGAATTCATCCTGACCTATAAGAGTTTCGAGCCGATCGGTCCGGCCTGTTATCCGACGGCAGCGTAGCGAATGGCGACCGCGGGATGCGACCGCTGGTCCAGCAATGCGAGAGTAAGTCGATGATACGAAAATTACCCAGCGGCGGTTATCGACTCTATTCGAAGAAGAAAGATCCGAACACGGGCAAGCGGAGAAATCTCGGAACGTTCGGCACGCGCGAGGCTGCAGAAAAGCACGAGAAAGCAGTGCAGTACTTCAAGCGCCACTGATCGACGCTAAGTATTAGCCGTACCACTCGATTCGCAGTAACGCCTGCGCAACTTTTTGACCGACAGACTCGTATGCCCAATATTCCAGCCGACGCCTCTTCCACCGCCGAGCTCACCGTCGGTGCAGCCGACCTCGCCAGCACCTTGAGCGCGCATCCGGACGATGCCTTTCCGTCCGTGTTCGCGACCTCACGGATGATTGCGCTGATGGAGGTCGCCAGCGCGCGGCTGCTGAAGCCCTACCTCGGAGAAGGCGAGATGTCGGTCGGCGTCACCGTCGATATCTCGCACACCGCCGCGACGCCACCCGGCGCCAAGGTTTCGGCGACGGCGCGATTCACCGGCCGCGAAGGAAAATTGTTCGTCTTCGAAGTCGTGGCGCAAGACGAAGCCGGCGAGATCGGCCGCGGCACGCATAAGCGCGCGGCTATCGCGACCGAGCGCCTCCTCTCCGGCGCACGCAAACGCCGCAGCAAAAACTGAAAAACCGCGCGCCGTAACGCGAGCAACGTCAACGGTGCGAAGCGTTGAACACGCCCAGTACCAGCGCCGCGCACAGGAAGAAAAACCCGGAAAGAATGTACAACGCATTTGCCGGGCTGCCGGTCAGGTCCTTCACGAAGCCAACCAGATACGGACCGAAGAAACCGCCGAGCGCGCCGAATGAATTGATCAGCGCAATGCTTCCTGCCGCTGCGCTGCCGCTCAGAAACGCAGTCGGCAGCGACCAGAACACCGGCGAGATACACAATGACCCGGCAGTTGTGACCGTCAGCGCGATCATCGCCACAATCGCCGGCGACGCGCCCACATAAGCCGCGACCGCCAACCCGATACCGGCGCAGATCGCGGGGATTGCCACATGCCAGCGCCGCTCCAGCATGCGGTCGGAGTGCCTTCCGTTCAACACCATAGCCACCGCGGCGACCGCCCATGGAATCGCCGAGATCAATCCGTTCGTCAACACATCGGTGACGCCCATTTCCTTGATCAACTGCGGCAGAAAGAAACTGACGCCGTAGAAGGCAATGACGTTGCAGAAGTAGATCAGCGCCAGCACCCAGATTTTGTAGTCTTTGGCTGAATCGATGAAGCGATCGTGCGAACCCGGTACTCGTTTGCTTTCTCGATCTTCAGCGATCTGGCGCACCACCAGCTCTTTCTGTTCTTCGGTCAACCACTTTGCGGAACGCGGGCCGTTGTCGAGATAAAAAATAGTGACGACGCCCATCACCACTGCCGGCAACCCTTCGAGCAGGAACAACCACTGCCAACCGGCCAGGCCGTGTACGCCTGCGAGCGACTTCATGATCAATCCCGACAACGGCCCGCCGATCACGCCGGATATGGCGATAGCAGTCATAAATGTCGCGACCATGCGCGCACGCCGGTGCCCCGGAAACCAGTACGTCAGATAAAGAATGATGCCGGGGAAGAAGCCGGCCTCGCCGACGCCGAGCAAAAACCGCATGACATAGAACTGCATCGGCGTATTGACGAACATGAATGCCGAGGAGATGAGACCCCAGACGATCAGGATGCGCGCAATCCAGAGCTTCGCGCCGACGCGATCCAAAATCAGATTGCTGGGAATCTCCAAGGTGAAGTAGCCGATGAAGAACAGGCCGGCCCCGAAGCCATACACCGTTTCGCTGAAGCCCAGATCGGCCGACATCTGCAGCTTGGCGTAGCTGACGTTGACGCGATCGAGAAACGCGATGACATACAGCAGGAAGAGAAACGGCACCAGGCGCCAGGCGATCTTCTTATAGGCGCCGGTTTCGAGCGCATCGCGCGGTGCAGCGACCTCGTTGGAGCTCATTTGCTTTCCTCCCGGATTTTTTTATCCGCGTCTCGCGAAGATCGCGAGCGCGAGATTTTTGTCAGGCGCAGCGCCGGCTCGACCGTGCGATCGGTGCCGGTTCGCTACCTTCCTTGATCTGGGCTTTGCGTGTCAAGCAGGGGTGACTGACCCACGTTTGTCGGTCATCGCGAGCCTGCCGAGTTAAGGAAGCTCTGAACAAGTCTTGCGACGCGCGTTGGGTCAGGTGCGGATGGATGCGAGGCGTCGCGGCGAAGCCAAGGTAGGTACCTTGGCGAGGAGCGCAACGATGCAGACGCCGCACCTGACGCAACCCAATAATCCGTCGTCTCTATAGAGGGACCGGGGTGATTTGGGCCGAT
>JBBRGM010000094.1:0-12200 GCA_038240725.1 Burkholderiales bacterium
GAGCCGCTGCTGGAAAATACTGTGGCGGACTTTGCACCGAGGCCGGACTATCGTCCGCTGACTAAGTTCGAGCAGCGCGGCTTGCGGCTAGGGCACGGCGTCTGGGACATCGTTTTCCGCCGGAGCGACGCTGCCGCATAACGCTGTGCCGGATTAGTTTTGCTTCTGCGTCGTCAGCAGCGTAAAACCTTCGCCCAAAATCGATCGGTTGATCTCCCCGGTGAGTCCCGCGTCGCGCAGCAGTTTCTCCTGCTCCGCTCGCGTGGGTAGAACGTTGCCCCACAATAATTCTTCGAATCCGGTCATCAACGGAAATTTGAATTCCGGCTGCCGCATCTCGGCAAGCGTACTCGGATAGGTCTCGTCCACGATCACCATCCAGCCGCCGGGCTTCAATGCGGCCGCGCTTTCCCGCACGACTGCGGGACGGATGTCCGGCGCGATTTCGTGCAGCACTTCCACCATCACGACCGCGTCGAACGTCCCCGGCTGCGTCGCCGCGCCGATCGAACCTTGCCGCGCTTCTACGCGCGCGCCGAGTGACGCCTGAGCGATGTTGTCGTTGGCGATCGCCAGGCTTTCGCGATCGATATCGACGCCAACGCAGCGTGCATTGGGAAACGATTTGGCGAGTTGCAGCAACAGATGTCCCGTGCCGCAGCCGACTTCGAGGATGGCGCCGCCCGCTGCGAGGCGGGGCGCGAGATCCGGCAGTTCCGGCAGAATCTTCTTAGCGGTCACTACCTGCAGGCCCCAGGTGGACTCGGCGATCGCTTTCGCGAAGCCTTCGCCGCGGCCTTGAAACGGCTTAACGTCGCCCTTGCGAAATGCCGCGAGCAGCGCGTTGAAATCGTCCGCGGCGACTTCGGTACCGAGACGCACGTAGCCGCCCAGGTAGCGCGGATGACTGGGCGTTGCGAGGATGACATCGAAGTACGGTGCAAGGCGCCAAAGCTCAGGTGCTTCAGCGTCGAGAATCTCCATGCCGTACGCCGTGCGACACCAGGTTTCGACGTAGCGTACGTGCAACCCCAGTTTTCCGGCCAACTGTTCGGCGCTGGAACCGGGTGCATCGGCGAGTGCCTTGACCAGTCCCAGCTTGATGCCGAGGTCGATCAGGTAAATCGTGTTGAAGCCACGCCGCCATTCGAAAATGCGCGCGACCTGAGCATCGGCAGTAAGGCTTTGTTTGTTATTTTCCATTCGCTATTTTTATCTGGCTGGCGTTTTTTATCTGACTGGCGTCATCGCCGGAATCCGGCAAGAACAGCTCCAGTAGATCGTTGAGAAATCGCTGTCCGCGAAGCGTGGGGATGATATCGCGATGCGTGCGCGTGAGCAGACCGCGTCGCTCGGCTTCGTCCAGTTCGCGTTGCATGCGCACGAGCGCAAGTCCGGTGCGCTCTTCGAACAAATGCGATGGAAAACCGTCGATGAGGCGCAGAGCGTTCATCATGAATTCGAATGCCACCTCGTCCGGGAGCACCAAATGTTGTTCCTGGATTGCCTGCCCGGCGGCTGTTTTCGCCATGTACTGGCGTGGTTGCTTCCAGCGCATCTGCCGCTCGATGCGGTCCGGAAATGACAGCTTGCTGTGCGCGCCCGCACCGATGCCCAGATAATCGCCGAACTGCCAATAGTTGAGATTGTGGCGCGCCTCCGAACCCGGCACCGCAAACGCCGACGTTTCGTAATGACGGTAACCGTGCTCGGCGAGCAAGTTTTCCAGACTGACCTGCATGTCCGCGCTCACCGCGTCATCCGGCACGACCGGTGGATGTTTGTAGAAGTAGGTGTTGGGCTCGATCGTCAGGTGATATGCAGAGATATGCGCCGGCTGAAACGCCAGCGCGGTTGCGAGATCGGCTTCGGCTTCGAGCAGCGATTGATCCGGCAGCCCGTACATCAAATCCAGATTCACGTTATCGAAAATGGCGCGCGCCATCTCGACTGCGCGACGCGCTTCGACATCGTCGTGAATGCGGCCTAAGCGCTTCAGATGGCGTGCACTGAAACTCTGAATCCCGATCGACAGTCGATTGATCCCGAGTTGCCGAAACGCCGCAAACTTGTTCGCCTCGAAGGTGCCGGGGTTAGCTTCCAGCGTGATCTCCGCATAGGCATCCAGGGCGACGCGCGCACGGATCGCCGCCAGCGTTCGATCCAGCGCCGCAGCAGACAACAGGCTGGGCGTGCCGCCCCCGAAGAAAATCGAATGCACACGGCGGCCCCAGATCGAAGGCAGCGCCTGCTCGAGGTCCGTAATCAGCGCCTGCACATATTCCTGCTCCGGCAGTTCGCCACGCGCCTCGTGCGAGTTGAAGTCGCAATAGGGGCACTTGCGCACGCACCAGGGGATGTGCACGTAGAGCGACAGCGGCGGCAGCGCATGCAGCGCGATCGTCGGCTTGCGGGCCGCAATGGCGATAGTTGCCATAGTACTGATACAGGGTGACCGAGCAGCGGTGGGTGAGCGAGTGTGCTTCGCATTCTGACACGGCTCTCGGCGCGCCGCGCCGGCGGGCGCGGAGCAAATCGCCAGAAGGCGACAGATCGCAGGGCTTACACTTGCCCCACGGGGGACCGCGGGTTGGTGCGAAAAGACCGGGCGCATTTGTACAAAACTTCACCATTCTTGTGACATCGTTGTCAAAATCGCAAAACTAAATACCGGTCGCAGTCTGAAACTGCTGGACCACGCCAGCAGGGAGACAGCGACAGTGGAGAGATCAATGCCAATGCACCGCGTACTTCAAGGCGCGCTAGTCGCCTGCACGGCTTCTGCAATCTCATGCATCGCGGCAGCGGCAGCGCTGCCGCCCTGGGTGATCAGCGGTGCCAATAATGTCGCCAATGTCACCATCGTCAGCGGCGTTGGTTTGACGCCGGTCTCGGCGTTTTCGATACCGTCGTTTCCGGGCGGCGTGCGGCTCGCGGGGGGCGACCTCAACGGCGATGGCGCACCTGACGTAGTCACCGGATCGAACGCATTCGCACAGGTCAAAGTGTTTTCCGGTCCATCGCAAACCGACACGCTCACGTTCCAGCCGTACGGTGCGCAGTTCCGTTTCGGTGTCTACGTAGCCGTCGGCAATGTCGGCGGCAAGGGCGCCCTTGATATCGTTACCGGTACCGCAGGCGGCGTAGCCAACGTCGGCGTATTCAACGGCAGAACCGGCGCTGCGATCGGCGCGCAGTTTCTTGCCTTCCCAGCCGACTTTACCGGCGGCGTACGGGTTGCTACCGGCGACATCAATCACGACGGCTTCGCCGACATCATCGCCGGCACCGGGCCGAACGGCGATCTCATCAACGTTTTCAGCGGCGGCGATCACTCGGTTCTGCTGCGCAGTATCACGCCGTTTTCGTCTGCGCCGTCTGATGGTGTCTACGTCGCGAGCGGCGATGTCGACGGCGATGGCTTTGCCGACATCATCGCGGGCGGCGGCATCGAGGCAACATCCGGGTCGATTACGCCGGAGTTGAAGGTGTTCAGTGGACGGACCGGCGCGACCCTGTTCGACTTCAGTCCATTTGCGAGCTTCAGCGGCGGGCTGCGCGTTGGCAGCGGCGACATCGATGGCGACGGTCTCGCCGACATCATCGCGGGAGAGGGTCCGGGCGGCAACGCGGTCACGGTTTTCAGCGGGAAAGATGGCTCTGTGCTGACGTCGTTTCTGCCGTTCGGCAGCACGTTCGGCTCCGGCGTGTTCGTCGCCGGTTTGTCGCCGGTGCCGGAGCCTTCTATTCTCGTGCTGTTGGCATGCGGACTGATCGGCCTCGTTGCCATGTGCCGGCGCACCAGCTTTCGCCTGACGTAAACGCCTGGCGACAGAGCAACCCGGTTAGCGCGGCACGTCGTCTTTAGTAGTTATCCACTGCGCGGCACGCAGCGCTTGCACCAGCGATCGCAAAGCCTGGCCCCGATGGCTAACGTAGCTTTTCTGTTCGACCGTCAACTCCGCACCGCTGAGCCCAGTCGCCAGATCCAGAAACAGCGGATCGTAGCCGAACCCGCCGTTGCCACGCGGTGCCGGTAAGATCTCCCCACGCCATTGTCCTTCGCTGATCATTGGCTGCGGATCGCCCGCGTGCCGCATCAGCACCACCACACAGTAATAGTGCGCGGCGCGATCGGCGCGATCCGTCATTTGCTCCAACAACAGCTGATTGTTCCGCGCATCGGATTTCGGCTCGCCCGCATATCGCGCGGAATGCACCCCGGGTAGACCGCCGAGCGCATCGACGCAGATACCAGAGTCCTCCGCCAGCGCGGGCAGACCGCTCAACTGCGTCGCGTGGCGCCCCTTCGCCAGCGCATTTTCGATGAACGTACCGTGCGGTTCTGCGGCCTCTGGGATATGCAGGGACGACTGCGGGATCAAGTCGATCGACAAAGGCGCGAGCAATTCGCGAAGCTCGCGGATCTTGCCCGGGTTGTTGGAGGCAAGTACAAGCCGCTTCACCGGGAACCTGCACGCGCCGCGGCAGGCTGCCCGGATTGGGGCTCGAGTGCTGCGCGTTGCTCGGCGATCAGACGCTCGATGCCATGCTGCGCAAAATCGACCATCGCATCGAGCTCCGCCCGCGAGAACGGCGCGCCCTCCGCGGTTCCTTGTACTTCGACGATGCCACCGTTACCCGTCATGACGACGTTCATATCGGTCTCGCAACCCGAGTCTTCCTGGTAATCGAGGTCGAGCACTGGGTTGCCCTTGTAAATGCCGACAGACACGGCGGCAACGAAATCCCGAATCGGTGAGCGCGCAAACGATGTGCGGCGCTCCATGTTGCCAATGGCATCGTGCAAGGCGACGAATGCACCGGTGATGCTGGCAGTACGCGTGCCGCCATCGGCCTGGATGACGTCGCAGTCGATTTGAATCGTGCGCTCGCCGAGCGCGGCAAGATCGACGACGGCGCGCAGGCTGCGCCCGATCAACCGCTGGATTTCCTGCGTGCGACCCGACTGCTTGCCGGACGCGGCTTCGCGTTGCATCCGCGTGCCGGTCGAGCGTGGCAGCATGCCGTACTCCGCAGTGAGCCAGCCCTGTCCTTTGCCTTTCAGGAACGCCGGGACCTTGTCTTCGACGCTTGCAGTGCACACGACTTTGGTATCGCCGCAGGTGATCAAGACCGATCCTTCGGCATGACGTGTATATGCGCGCGTCAGGGTGATGGCGCGCAATTCATCTGGCTTTCTGCCGCTTGGACGCATGCGAGATACTCCGGGTTGAGGCAGGGGACCGTTGGACTAGGCTGCAAGCTTCTGTGCTATCTTTGCTCGTCGCCGCTGCGGCGTTGACCATTCTAGTGTTTGGGGCGCGGATGATCTACAGCATGACTGGATATGCCGCAGTGAGCCAGGAGCTGTCCCTCGGTACGCTCAGTGTCGAGGTGCGCTCGGTCAATCACCGCTATCTCGACATCCAGTTTCGCCTGCCCGATGAATTGCGCTCGTTCGAGCCCGGCATGCGCGAGGTCGTCGCCGCCCGTCTGAGCCGCGGCAAGGTCGAGTGCCGGGTCGGGTTCGCGAAGAATCCCTCCAGTCAAGTCGCGTTGGAACTCAACGCAGGTCTCCTCGACCAGCTGCAAGCGCTCGAGGTCCGCGTACGCAAACAATTTCCCGGCGCGGCAGGTTTGAATGTGAGCGATGTCATCCGCTGGCCGGGCTTGATCGAGGCCGATGCGATACCGCTCGAACGTCTGCGCGAAGACACGCAAGGCTTGCTCGAACGAGCGCTATCCGAATTTACTGCTTCGCGTGCGCGCGAGGGCGAGAAGCTGAAGAATCTGCTGTTCGAACGGGCAAAGCGAATGGAAGATCTCGTTGAGCAGGTCAAGCCGCGCATACCGCTGCTGGTGACGGCATATCAGGAACGCCTCGCCGGCAGGCTGAGAGACGCGATGGCTGAATTGGATGAAGATCGCATTCGGCAGGAGCTCGCCATGTTCGCCGCGAAAGTCGACGTCGACGAAGAGCTGTCGCGCCTGGCCACACATCTCAGCGAAACGCGACGAATCCTAAGCTCGGGCGGCGCGGTCGGCAAGCGGCTCGATTTTCTGATGCAGGAGCTCAATCGCGAAGCTAATACGCTGGGATCGAAGTCGGTCGATATCGACGTATCGCAGGCGGCAGTCGAATTGAAAGTGTCCATCGAACAGATGCGAGAGCAAGTGCAGAACATCGAGTAGCTGCTGCGGCAGAGCACGGCCATCATGCCGGGCGTTTCAAGTCCGTTGCGGCGGTGCCGATACTTGTATGTTCAGATCCGGGTTGCGACAGCCACCATGCCGATAGTTTCATCTCGTAGGCCTCTTCACACATTGCGCCCGTGACCTCCGGAAATCTTTTCATCGTATGCGCGCCATCGGGCGCCGGCAAAACCAGCCTCGTCAACGCGCTGCTCGAGCGCGACTTGGACATCGAGCTGTCGATTTCGCATACGACCCGGCAACCCCGACCCGGGGAAATCGACGGGCGCAATTATCATTTCGTAGCGCGAGAACGATTTCTCCAGATGGCGAGCGCGGGAGAATTTCTCGAAAGCGCAGAGGTGCACGGCAATCTGTATGGCACCTCGGCCGCGTGGATAACAACCCGCCGAGCGGCCGGCCGCGACATCCTGCTGGAAATCGACTGGCAAGGTGCGGCGCAGGTGCGCCGGCTGATGCCAGACGCAATCGGCGTGTTTATTCTGCCGCCATCGCTCGAAGCGCTGTCGAAGCGGCTGATCGCGCGCGGTCAAGATAGTGCCGATGTTATAGCGAAACGTGTGGCGTCCGCGCAGCAGGAGATCGCCCATGTCGCCGAGTTCGACTATGTTATTATCAATCACAATTTCGACGTCGCAGTGTCCGATCTTGTCAGCATCGTAAGGGCTCAGCGACTGCGTCTGGCCACTCAACTCGCGCGTCATCGCGATCTGATCGACCGCTTCCTATAAGACGCCCGTTACAAGCTCGAGGAAAATTATCCATGGCACGCATCACCGTCGACGACTGCCTGAAACTGATCCCCAACCGATTCGTGTTGACGCTCGCCGCCACCTACCGCGCCCGTCAATTGTCGCAAGGCGCCTCACCAATGGTGGACGGCAACAAGGACAAACCAACCGTCATCGCGCTGCGAGAGGTCGCTGCCGGCAAAGTCGGCCAGGAAATCCTGAACAAGGGCCACGCTTAGCAGTTGTTTTGAGTCGTACGTGAGCGCCTTTCGCGCCCGCTTCGGTTAAAGACCTTCGTATGTAGCAGGTCGCGCTGGAAGCAGGCGTCTTCGCCCCAATCTATAGAACCGAAGATGTCCGAGGCCGAGCTTCTATTGCGCGATGCATCCGCTTACTTGAAAGCGGAAGACGTGCGTCAGCTGCAATCAGCCTACGAATTCTCCGAAGCCGCACACCAAGGCCAGTTTCGCCGCACCGGCGAACCGTACATCTCGCACCCTGTCGAGGTCGCCAAGATCCTCACGCAGTGGCACCTTGACTCGCAGGCGCTGACTGCAGCCCTGTTGCATGACGTGATGGAAGACACCTCCGTAACCAAGAGCGAGATCAGCGAAAAGTTCGGCAAGATGGTCGCGGAGCTGGTCGACGGCGTATCTAAGCTCGACAAAATCGAATTCCAAAGTCAGGAACAGGCGCAGGCGGAAAATTTCCGCAAGATGTTTCTGGCGATGGCGCGCGACGTGCGCGTCATTTTGATCAAGCTCGCCGATCGCTTGCACAACATGCGCACGCTGGATGTCATGCATCCGAAAAAGCGCGCACGCATCGCGCGCGAGACGATCGATATCTACGCGCCGATCGCCAATCGCCTCGGCTTGAACGCACTGTTCCAGGAACTCGAGGAGCTGTCCTTCCAGAACCTTTATCCGAATCGCTACCGCGTACTGAAGAAAGCGCTCGAGTCACAACGCGGCAATCGCCGCGAAGTCGTCGAGAAAGTGCTCGAGGGCATTCGCCTGCGTCTGGCGGAAAATAATATCGATGCGCTGGTGACCGGCCGCGAGAAGAACGTGTTCAGCATCTATAAAAAGATGCACGACAAGAATCTGTCGTTCTCTAAGGTGCTCGATATCTATGCGTTCCGCGTGATCGTCAAAGATCCCGCGGCGTGCTATCTCGCCATGGGCGCGCTGCACGGCTTGTACAAACCGATCCCGGGCAAGTTCAAAGACTATATCGCCCTGCCCAAGGGCAACGGCTATCAGTCATTGCATACGACGCTGTTCGGGCCGTTCGGCGCGCCGATCGAGTTGCAGATTCGTACCCAGGAAATGCATCGTATCGCCGAGGCGGGCGTGGCATCGCACTGGCTGTACAAGAGCACCGATGCGCAGTTGTCGGAGCTGCAGAAGAAAACGCACCAATGGCTGCAGAGCCTGCTCGAAATGCAATCGGAAAGCGCCGATTCGGTCGAATTCCTCGAGCACCTGAAAGTCGATCTGTTCCCCGACGAGGTGTATGTCTTCACGCCGAAGGGCAAGATCATGGCGTTGCCGCATGGGGCGACCTGCGTCGATTTCGCGTACGCCGTACACACTGATATCGGCAATCGCTGCATCGCTGCCAAGATCAACCACGAATTGGTGCCGTTGCGCACGGACCTTAAGAACGGCGATCGCGTCGAGATCATCACAGCCGCGCATGCGAAACCGAATCCGCCGTGGCTCAATTACGTCGTCACTGCCAAAGCGCGCCATCACATCCGGCACTTCTTGAAAACGATGCAATACGAAGAGTCGGCGCAACTGGGTGAGCGCCTGCTCGGTCAGGCCCTGCTTGCCCTGGGCTCGAGCCTGCGCAACGTCTCGGACGCCGATTGGGAGCGCCTGTTCAAAGAAACGGGCAGCAAGGTTAAGCAGGAAGCCCTGGCGGAGATCGGACTGGGAAAGCACCTTGCAATCGTCATCGCCCGCAAGCTGCTTCCGCCGGGTTCGCAATCGAAACCGGCGGGCGCGATCGGGCCGGTGATCATCCGCGGATCGGAAGGCATGGCGCTACAGTTCGCCAAATGCTGCCACCCAATTCCAGGCGATCCGATCATCGGATTCATCAAGACCGGCCGCGGCATGATCATCCATACGCACGACTGCCAAGTGGTCGCGAAGACGCGCAAGGATCCCGACAAGTGGCTGGAGGTCGAGTGGGCGCCCGATACGAAGAAGCTGTTCTCGGTAAATATCAAGCTGGTGGTGTCCAACATGACGGGCGTGCTGGCGAAGGTTGCAGCTGAGATCGCGGAGAACGGTTCCAACATCGAAAACGTCAGTCTCGAGCCGGGCGATTCCAGCGCCTACACCATCATTCACTTCACGCTGCAGGTATCCAACCGCATCCATCTCGCTCAGATCATGCGCGGCTTGCGACGGCTGCCGGAAGTCATCCGTATCAATCGCCTTAAGGCATAGTCGCTTCCAGCTCGAAAACGGTAGCCGTGGGTGCCCATGCGTTACCGCTCCTTCTGTAAGGAGCGCCGTCTAACGGTGTAGCCGACGATACAATGATCGTTTCCGATTGAGCCCGGTCAGCGCATCGTTCCGGCATCCTTTAACTCAGGCACTGCATCCGCCTCCAACTCGACGCAGTTCGTTACCGCATGGATTTCATCAGCTCTGATTTTCTGTCAGCCTTATTCGCAATAGTCATCATCGATCTGGTTCTGGCCGGCGATAACGCCATCGTTATCGCCCTGGCGGCGCGCAAACTGCCGAAGGATCTGCAGCGAAAGGCGATCCTGTGGGGCACCGTCGGCGCGATCGTGGTGCGCGTCTTGATGACTTTGGCTATCGTCGCCCTGCTAAGCGTACCCGGCCTGCAGCTCGGTGGCGGGTTGCTGCTGATCTGGATCGCCTATCAGCTCCTCGCATCTGACGACCATCACGACGAACCGGGAGTTGCCAAGGCCCAGATTACTGGGTTCGCGCAGGCAATCAGAACGATCGTAATTGCGGATACCGTCATGGGACTCGACAATGTCCTGGGCGTGGCGGGCGCGGCGCAAGGCAGCTTCCTTCTGGTGGTTCTCGGCTTGCTGATCAGCATTCCAATCATGGTGTGGGGCAGTACGCTGATCCTGCGCGTGGTGGACCGCTATCCGATCCTGATCTACATCGGCGCCGGCGTTTTGGCGTGGACGGCGGCCAAGATGATCGTAAGCGAGCCGTTACTGGAAGATTGGATGGAGGCGAACGCCTGGGCTGTCTGGCTGATCTACGCGGTCATTATCGGCGGCGTTTTACTGGCCGGGTTCCTGCATATCCGGGCGCGAGAAATCACTAAGGCGCGCGCGTCGCAGTCATAGGGCGGCTGGACACGCCGCGCTACATTTCGTATCAAGTGGAGTTGGGAAGAATGAACCGCAGCGCCATAAAGTCCGTACTGATCGCGCTCAGCTTTGCGCTAGGCGCAGCCGCTTTTGCAGACGACACCGATCGGCCGTTACTGCAGTTGACGCAACAACCGCAGGCCAGTAAAAAGCCCGGCGAGTTCGTCCGCACCGACTCGCTCGAAATGCCCGGCGTCACCGCGTGTCACCAGTGCGAGTGGCGACCGAAGCCGAATAATATGGACGCGGGAGCGCAGTGCGGGATGGGCGTGGACGGAAAAGCCAGGTCTGGGGAATTCGAGTGCGGCTTCTCGGAGGACTGCCACCGTGTCTGCAATTTCGTGCGCTGTCTGAATCCCTGATTCCGGCGCAATCAGGCAGCAGAAACCCGACAAACGGCCGGCGACTCAGAGTCGCCGGCCGTTTTTCATTATGGACGTTGCATCTTGCAGGTGGTGGGTGTCATCGTCTCGTTAGGCCCGACGCGGCCTTCGGAACGAAATCCCATGCCGGTACGTTCGACGTCGTACTTGACGCCCGACGAGCCTGCTTTGGTGAATGTCGACACGTACATCGGCTGCAAGATTTGATGATTGTCCGCCCGCATCGTGACTTCGCCGGTGAATGAGGTGAGCTTCATCCCCTCTAGCGCCTTCGCGACCTTCAGCGGATCGGTCGACTTGGTATCGTTCATCGCCTTGACCAGCATGTCCATCGCGTTCTTCAGGTCGAGCCAGTAGAAGTCATCCTTGACGTCGGGGAAGCGCTTGCGAAATGTCTTCACCATAGCTTCGGACTTGCTGTCGCCGACGTTGCTGAACCAGTGGCTGACCTGCTTGACCTGTCCATCGCCGGCCTCGCCTATCGCCGTCGGCGCTCCGGCGATCCCCGCGTAGTAAGTGTAGTAGTCCACCTTCAACCCGGCTTCCTTGCCGGCTTTGACCAGGAGCGCCAGGTCCGCGCCCCAGTTGCCGGTGACCACGCTGTCGGCGCCCGAAGCCTTGATCTTTGCGACATAAGGCGCGAAGTCTTTGACCTTGCCCAAGGGATGCAGATCGTCTCCCACGATTTGGATGTCTGGACGCTTCTTGCCCAGCATCTCCTTCGCGCCCTTCGAGACGGCTTGACCGAATGCGTAGTCTTGATTGATGAGATAGACCTTCTTCATCTTTTTCTGCGTTGCCATGAAGTTGGTCAGTGCCGCCATCTTCATGTCGGCATCCGCATCGAAGCGGAAATGCCAGTAACTGCAACGATCGTTGGTGAGCGCGGGATCAACGGCACCGTAGTTGAAGAACAATATGAGATTGTCCGGGTTGCGGCTGTTGTGTTTCGTCACGGCGTCGGTCAGCGCGCCCGCGACGGCGGAGGAATTGCCCTGAAAAAAGAAGTGCACCTTCTGATCGGCCAGCTGCTGGAATTGCAGTAGCGCTTCCTGCGGATTGGCCTTGCTGTCTAGTGCAACCAACTCGAACTGCTGGCCTTGCGCGCCGCCTGCGGCATTGATTTCTTCGATCAACATCTGCAGGGTGCGCTTACCTTGCTCGCCGACGTTGGCGAACGTACCGGACAGCGGATCGATGAAGCCGATTTTAATCGTGTCTGCGGCCAGCGCAGACATTGCGATCGGCAGCGAGGCCAGCACGCCGGCAGCGATTCTACGAAAAGACATTTCCGTACTCCTCCGTTTAGTTTTTAGTGTTACCAATCCTGGTCTAGCTGGGACGCATTCATCCCCACGACTTAAACGCCGATAGACGCGAGTACTGCGTAGCCTTTACCTGGACTGCGCCGTATGTGGTTGGACAACGTGCCGAGCGTTTCGATGCGACATTCGGCAACGTCGCCGGCTTCGATTACCACTGCCCCGG
>JBBRGM010000095.1:0-12149 GCA_038240725.1 Burkholderiales bacterium
GCAGCAGCGCGCGGGGCTGATCGCGCAGCTCGCGAATCTGGACCCCTATCCCGAGTCGGTGCCGATCAATAATCTCGTGCAAGTGCAAGGCACGCCACTGTATGGAACCGAGCAGCTCGATCCGCTCGAATTCATTCGCACCATTGCAGTCGCGCGAATCACGATGCCGAAAGCCTACGTGCGACTGTCTGCCGGGCGCCAGCAAATGTCCGAAGCGGTGCAGGCGCTGTGCTTTCTGGCGGGCGCCAATTCGATTTTCTATGGCGACAAGCTGTTGACAACCGGCAACCCCGATATTCAGCGCGACTTGGCGCTTCTTGGCAAGCTCGGCGTAAGACCGCTCGAACGCTAGCGTCGCGGCGAGACGCGGCCAGCGTCGGATGTCCTTGCTTAACTCCGGACGCATGAAAAGTCCTGCACCCCGCCGGTCAGCCCTTCAATCAGGCTCGTTAGCGAACCCTTTGCGAAGCGTAACTTTTTAGTGACGATGCTCGACGCGGTTTCAGGAGGTACGTAGGTTAAGCACACTGAAAGACCTGCGATGTACGAGCGTTTGTGCCAGAGGAAATCCATGTTCCTGAAATTCGTAAGTACGGAAACCGCTATCTTGCTAACCCGACTGCAAACCGATGTTGTGCTCTACGAGCATTGGAAGGCATTAGCGCGAACGACGGTTGAACGGCAGCCGCAGTATGAAATCGCCCTCGGAAATATTGCCGATGCCCTGCGCGAATGGCTCTACACCCAAGTGCCGAGCACCGAAGGACTCGCCGGAACGCTGCTCACCTGTTCGCTCGAGCGCATGAACTTGTATGAGGTCGCGTTGGAGATCCTCAGCGACAACTCACCTCCCGTGGCGGATAAACATGCGCTCGCCCCTGCACACGACTCGCCCGATTCCGTAAAGCGCGCTGCCGCGTTTTTGCGAACTCGCGTCAATGTTTTGCTTCAGGCCTGAGGGCGCTGTGGTGGTAGTTCTAGGTTAACCAGCCGACCGATGGCGTGACCTTGATAGCTCGATTGCTGCACTGCGGGTACTTTGCGACGCATACGAGCACATCGTCTCCGGCATCCTGCAGTATGGTTAGTGCGCAAGACGCGATGCAGGCAAGCGGCGCAGTCGCTACAGCAACGGCGATGTGATCGACCGACATTGGTGTCGAAGTTTGCCCTGGCATACCGCGTGCACTAACTCGCTTCCGAACCCCGAAATTCAGCAGCAACTAAAGGTCTAAAACGATGCGTATCGCTATGCTCGAGGACGATTCATCCCAAGCGCTGGTATTGCAGCACTGCCTGCGGGGCGCTGGCCACCAGGTTTATCACTACGAGCGGGGCGAAGCGCTGGTAGACGCGCTGGCGAAGGAAGCCTTCGACGTCCTCCTGCTGGATTGGGAGGTACCCGGCATGAGCGGAATGGAAGTGTTGAACAACGTTCGAATCAAATTCCGGCTGAGCGTCCCGACGGTGATGGTCACTTCACGAATCAGCGAAGAGGATATCGTGCACGGCCTGCAACAAGGTGCCGATGACTATGTAGGCAAACCGTACCGACACGTCGAACTGCTCGCACGCGTCGCTTCGGTGGGCAGGCGCCGCAAAGCAGAGTCGCCGGAAGCCGCGTTAGAGGTCGGTAACGTGCGGATCGACTTTTCAGCCAGGCGAATTTATCGCGACGCTCAGCCGCTGGCGCTGAGCACGAAAGATTTCGAGCTGACTGTTTTCTTCCTGCGCAATGTTGGTCGCTTGCTGTCCCGTAGACAGATACAACAAGCGGTATGGGGGCCGGATGCAGTCGTAACGTCGCGAACCTTGGACACACACGTTAGCCGGCTTCGCAAAAATCTCGAGCTGTCGGCGACCGTTCGGTGGAGCCTGGGCGCAGTCTACGGCTTCGGCTACCGGTTGGAACGCCGCTAGAAAGAGCGCACGCTCCTTTTAGCCGTACATTGGTTTCAACGACCGCGGCCCCAGTCATGCCAGCCATGATGCCATCCGGGTCCGGCCGGCCGATGATGAAACTCGCGGCCATCGCGGACTACATAAGTACAACCGCTTAGCAAGATCGCGCAGATCGCAGCAATTAAAAGTTTGGTGCTCATGCTGTTCGCTCCTCGTTATTTGCTGACTCGAATGAGTCATCTGACGAGGAGCAGTCTGCGCGAGCGTTGCTGAACGATAGCTGAACAGATTGCAGGACAGCTCAGCCACGAAGCGGTGAGGTGCAACGCCTATTCGACAGTGACCGACTTTGCGAGATTGCGTGGTTTGTCTACGTCGGTGCCGCGTACGAGCGCAACGTGATAGGCCAGAAGCTGCAACGGCACCACGTGCAGGATCGGACTCAGCGCGCCGCGATTTTCGGGGAGGCGGATGACGTGCACATCTTCGGTTTCCTGGAACTGACTGTCTGCATCGGCAAAAACGTAGAGCTCCCCACCGCGGGCTTTGACTTCTTGTAAATTGGACTTGAGCTTTTCCAGCAGCGCGTCGTTGGGTGCGATCGCGATCACCGGCATTTCCCGATCCACCAAAGCAAGCGGACCATGCTTGAGCTCGCCGGCCGGATACGCTTCTGCGTGAATATAAGAAATCTCCTTCAGCTTCAGCGCGCCTTCCAGCGCAATCGGGTAATGCATGCCGCGTCCTAGAAACAGGGCGTGGTGCTTGTGGGCGAAACGCTTTGCCCATTGCGCGATCGCTGGTTCTAGCAAGAGCGTATGTTGGAGCGCAGACGGCAGATGACGCAGCGCTTTGAGGTGCGTTTGTTCGAGCTCTGCAGAGAGCCGGCCGCGCAGCTTCGCCAGGACCAGGGTCAGCAAAAATAGCGCGCTCAACTGCGTTGTAAAAGCTTTGGTCGACGCCACGCCGATCTCCGGACCTGCGCGCGTGAGAAAACGCAACTCGGCTTGGCGAATCAGCGCGCTTTCCGGCACGTTGCAAATGGCCAGTGTGCGGCCCTGCCCGAGCGATTTCGCGTACTGAAGTGCAGCAATCGTGTCCGCCGTTTCGCCCGACTGCGAGATCGTGATGACCAGCGCCTGCGGGTTCGGCACAGTATCTCGATAGCGATATTCGCTGGCGATCTCGACGTTGCACGGCAGACCCGTGATGGCCTCGATCCAATAACGCGCGACCATGCCAGCGTGGTAACTGGTTCCGCACGCGAGTATCAAAACCGCGTCGATGCCGCCAAGCAAACGCTTCGCCTCGATCCCGAACAGCTCGGGGACGATCGACTGGGCGCCGATCACCATCTCGAGCGTCGCCGCAACGGCGCCGGGTTGCTCGAGGATTTCCTTCTGCATGTAGTGCTGATAGGGTCCCAGCTCGACTGCGTCCGCAGACAGTGTGCTTTCGTGCACGGGGCGCCCTACCGGCGACCCTTGCACGTCGACTACCCGGTATGCATCGGTCGTGAGCTCGACGACGTCGCCTTCTTCAAGATAGACGATGCGGCGCGTGACCTGCAGCAACGCGGACGCGTCGGACGCTGCGAAGTTTTCGCCCTCGCCCAAACCCAGCAAGAGCGGCGCACCTTTGCGAGCGACGATAAGAGATCGCGGCAACTGTTCTGAAATGACGGCTATGGCGTACGCACCGGTCAGCTCATTCAATGCGCGATGCGTGGCCAGCAGCAGGTCGTGCGTCTGCTTCGCGTGATGATGGATCAGATGCGCGACGACCTCAGTGTCGGTATCCGACACGAAACGGTAACCCGCATCCGCCAAGCGGGCACGGATGCTTTCGTGGTTTTCGATTATCCCGTTATGTACGATCGCCAATCCATCGAGGCTGACGTGCGGATGGGCGTTACGTTCGCTGGGAACGCCGTGCGTCGCCCAGCGAGTGTGCGCAATGCCGAGATTTCCCGTCAGGCCGGTTTCCTGGGCCATCTGCGTAAGCGCCGCGACGCGTCCGATACTGCGCAGCCGCTGCAGGCCGCTCTCATTGATGACAGCAAGCCCGGCAGAGTCGTAACCGCGGTATTCGAGCTTGCGCAGCCCTTCGAGCAGGATAGGGACGACGTTACGGTTGGATATGGCGCCGACAATTCCGCACATGAGAGTGAATCGTACTTCGTCAATGGATCAGTTGAGAGTACCGCTTGCGGTGCGTGCGTCGGCGCAATGGCGTCGCTGCTCGAGCGATCGTGCGCGACACATCGGCGGCGGCCCCGTCGTGCTCGCAACAAAGAAACTACGAGGACGTGCGTACTATTTCTTCTTCGCGGGCCGCTTCCAGCCCTTAATGGTCGTTTGCTTCGCGCGCGAGACGGTCAGTTCGCCTGCCGGCGCATCGCGCGTTACCGTCGTACCTGCACCGATCGTCGCGCCCTTGCCGACGGTCACCGGTGCGACCAGCTGCGTGTCGGAACCGATGAAGGCTTCGTCTTCGATGATCGTGAAATGCTTGTTGGCGCCATCGTAGTTGCAGGTGATCGTGCCGGCGCCGATGTTCACGTCTCGCCCGATCTGGGCATCGCCGATATAAGCAAGATGATTCGCCTTCGAGCCCTCGCCGAGTTGCGCATTTTTCGTTTCGACAAAGTTGCCCACATGCGTGCGCGCCGCCAGTACGCTGCCTGGGCGCACGCGCGCGTACGGACCGACGCGCGCTTCTCGACCGATCTGCGCGCCGTCGATATGGCTGAATGGAAGAATGCGGGCGCCGGCTGCCACGTGCGTGTCTTTCACGACGCAGTGCGCGCCGATGCTCGCGCCATCGTCCAGCGATACCTCGCCTTCGAATATGCAACCCACGTCGATCATCACGTCCTGCCCGCATGTGAGCTTGCCGCGCACATCGATGCGGGCGGGATCGGCGAGTGTCACGCCGCGCGCCATCAACTCATCGGCAATGCCGAGTTGATATATCCGCTCGAGCTGTGCCAGTTGCTGCTTGGAGTTCACGCCCAAGATCTCCCAGTTGTCGGAGGGATAAACCGTGCCCACCTCAACATCGTCCGCGACTGCGCGCGCGATCACGTCGGTCAAATAATATTCGCCTTGTGCATTGTCGTTGCGCAAATCGGTAAGCCAGCCTTTCAGCTTCGCGGTGTCGGCGCATACGATTCCGGAATTTATTTCAAGCAATGCTTTTTCGGCATCGCTGGCATCGCGCTCTTCTACGATGCGTTGAACGCGGCCGTCTCCGCCGCGAACGACACGCCCGTAACCGGCAGGTCGATCGACCATCGCGGTAATGAATGCAAGGTCCCCGGCATGAGACGTCAGCGCCTTCAGGGTGGAGACGCGCGTAAGCGGCACGTCGCCGTAGAGGACCAGCGTACGACCGGCCGTCAGGTGAGGCAATGCTTGCTGAACCGCATGACCAGTACCAAGCTGCGGCTCTTGCAGCACGAAGACGATATCGTCGCCGGTAAACGCGTCGGGAACCTGCCGTCCGCCGTGACCATACACGACGACGATGCGTCCGCTGGTCAACGCTCTTGCTGTATCCACGACGTGTCGCAGCAGCGCGCGCCCGGCGAGCGGATGCAGGACTTTCGGAAGCGCGGAAAACATCCGCGTCCCTTTGCCCGCGGCAAGAATAACGACGTCGAGGCTCATGACTATCGGGAAAGAGAAGGCGCTGCGTGCGATTTGCCAGTGCTAATTATCGCACAATGCCTCGAACGTCCCTACTGTCTGCAGCGCGGCAACCGCGTGTCAGTGCACCGATTGCGGCGCGCCGGACCACACCCAGTCCACGACCGCCTCCTGAAAGCCGAGCGCATTAACCGCGCGCGGCGAATTAATTAGACTGACCACGATCACGGTATGGCCCCGCACGTCGACGACGTAACCGGCGATGGCCCGCACGCCGTCGAGATAACCGGTCTTGATGTGCGCGCGCCCCGCAGCCGGAGAATCTTTCAGCCGGCGGCGCAGCGTGCCGTCGACCCCCGGGATCGGCAGCGACGAAACGTATTCGGGCATCAGCGGACTGCGCCACGCATACAGCAGCAGCTCGCCCAAATGCCGCGCGTTAATCCGTTCGTTGCGCGACAGTCCGGAGCCGTTCTCGATCTCGAGCTCGGCAAAATCCAGATGACTGCGGGTGAGCCAGGCGCGCAGCGCGCGCGCGGCGCCGGCAGCAGTCACCGGCGGGTTGTCGGCGGCGAGAGAGAGCGTCAGGAAGACTTGTCGCGCCATCACGTTATTGCTGAACTTGTTGATGTCTCTGATCAGCTCGGCCAATGGCGGCGACTCCACGCTCGCCAGCCAATGCGATTGCTCGGTCACCACGCCGTCCCGCACGATACCCTTCAGCGTTCCGCCGAGCTCGCGCCAGAGCTGACTGAATAAGGCGAGCAGATATTGATTGCGCGTGAGCAAGCTGAAACTGCGCTCACGTTCGCCGCAGGCCACCGGATACGCGCCGCTGAACGTGAGGCGCGATTGCGGCCAATCGGCGAGCGGCTTGTCCGGCCAGCCGTCGCATCGCGCCGTGATCAGCGTGAGTTGATTGCCGATTGTGATCTGCGATAGATCCGGCATGGCGAGAATTCGAACCGTGCCGAGTTGTTCCATCGGCAGGAATTCGAGGCGAATCGATCGGAAGTTAACCAGAAGCGCATCGGGTCCGACGTTGTATGGCCGCGTCGGGTCGTTGTCGAAGTGCCCGGGATCGATTTCATCGACACTAAAAAAACTGCGATCGACGAGTAGATCGCCACGGATCTGACGCAGGCCGCGCGCGCGCAATTCGCGCAAGAAAAGCCAAAACGTTTCCAGCGTAAGTTTAGGATCGCCGTAACCCTTGAGGATCAGATTGCCGTCCAGCGCGTCGCCGGTCAAGCGGCCTTCGGTCCACGCCTCCGTGCGCCAAGTGAACGTTGGTCCGAGCAGCTCGAGACCTGCCAGCGTCGTCAGCAGCTTCATCGTCGATGCCGGATTCATCGGGCGGTCGGCGTTGTGTTCGAACGTCGGATGTGCGGCGCCGACGTCGTAGACGAACAATCCTACGTCTTCAGCCGGCACGCCGGTCTGGCGCAACGCCTCTCGCAGTGCCACCGGAAGGGTAGCGGCGGTTGCCGACGTCAGGGTGATCAGGCCGAACAATGCCGTCAGCGCGACTGCAGCTCTCAGCGTCTTTGTGATCGCAGAGATGCGAATTTGCAACGCCGGTCCATGCGCAGCCGGCTCTTCGACACGCGCGCGGGCGCGCGCTTGGCGCGTGGTCGTCGATGCAACTACTCCAACGCGCGGTACATCCTTAGCGATACTCACTTTGACGAGTCACTCCGGTACGATCGAAACGAACAATAAAGCGTGCCGCATTGTAGCGGTGCAAAGGTGAGATCCAGCAGGCTCGAAAAGGTGCGGGTTTTCTGGCAGCGCGCTGCGACGAGTGCTAACGGTTCTAAGCGTTTCGCGGGCTGCGTTGTCTCCCGTGCTGAAGTTATATCGATGGCATCGAAAATGCTAATCAGTTTTAGCGGTAGCGATTGCGGTAAGCCTTGCGACGATATGAACAGGAGGCCGGACGACATGGAGTTCCTAGCACCGATCGAGCAGCAGCTTAATTCCACGGCATTGCCATTATTTGCGATTACCGTAGCCGCCGTTCCCTGTCCCGATACTCCCGTTATCCTCACATTGCATTGGCATGCCTTCGTGCATGAGCGTCTCGCGGATTGCGAAGGTGCTCAGGTCGTTTCTTACAAACCCATTCCAAGTTCTGCGCTGCAGTTAAACGAGCGGTGGAGCGATGTGCTCACGGTGGATCGCGCGGCGATCGATGCCGGCTGGAAGCTCGGTGCGTGGGATGTTGCGCGCGCTGAGCGGCCATCCTGCATGCGTCCAGGCGCATCTTCGCGCGAAGCGGTCGAATGTCTGCAGGCGTTCGGTGCATTTCCGTTCGGCGCTGACGGCAACCAGGTGGTCGTTTCGGAAGCGCCCGACACCGATGAGTTGATCAGTGTAGCCGCACGTCGCGGCTATTTGATGTGGATGTTCCGTCCGGTTCGTGGCGGCATCTGGAAAGAGTACGCAGACGATGCGACGTTGAGCGCCGATGGAACGCGCGATACGCCGTGTCCGATCCAATCTGTTCCGCCGGCAGGCAAAGGCGTTCGCAAGACCGTATATCGCCTCGGCCAGTCGCATCGAATCGCGCACTGAGTCCATTCCCAGCGGGTTCGCCGCTGCTTGCGTGCGGCCGATCGCAGCAACCCCACGCTGATGCCTGCGCTTGTCCATGCGCTGTCAGCGAGCTTTAACCGAATAGCTCGCGCGATCTAGTTGTTGCTCCTCCCCGCGTCTTGCGCCAGACGCCAGCGTGACCCTCCACCACTGCATTCACCTCGCCTCGGCCATTTTAGTTACAGGCTTGCCTTGAATTTAACGCTCTCAGCCCGTATTATTAGCACTCGTTAGCTTTGAGTGCTAATGCCTGAGTGAGATACGTTTCAACAAGTTACGAGGAGATTGGCTTATGAAAATTCGGCCCTTGCACGACCGTGTCATCGTTAAGCGCCTGGAAGAAGAGCGGAAGACCGCTTCCGGGATTGTCATTCCTGATACGGCGGCCGAAAAGCCCGATACGGGCGAAGTAATCGCTGTTGGCACCGGCAAAGTGCTCGACGACGGCAAAGTCCGTCCCGTCGACCTGAAGACCGGCGACAAAATCATTTTCGGCAAGTACTCCGGCCAAACCGTCAAGGTCGATGGCATCGAGTACTTAGTAATGCGCGAAGAAGACATCATGGGCGTCATCGAGTGATGCTCCGCATCCTCTCCGTCCCTATCGAGAATCTACAGGAGCACGCATAAATGGCAGCTAAAGACATCAAATTCCACGACTTCGCCCGCAATCGTATCGTCGCCGGTGTAAACATCCTGGCCGACGCGGTCAAAGTCACCCTCGGCCCGAAGGGTCGTAATGTCGTTCTCGAGCGATCGTTCGGTTCGCCGACGATCACCAAAGATGGTGTGTCGGTCGCCAAAGAAATCGAGCTGAAGGATCGGTTCGAAAACATGGGCGCGCAGATGGTGAAGGAAGTCGCCTCCAAGACTTCCGACGTAGCCGGCGACGGCACCACCACCGCAACCGTTCTGGCCCAGGCAATCGTCCAGGAAGGCATGAAGTTCGTTGCCGCCGGCATGAACCCGATGGATCTGAAACGCGGCATCGACAAAGCCGTAACGACGGTCGTCGAAGAGCTGAAGAAACTCTCGAAGACCACGACCACCAGCAAAGAAATCGCACAGGTCGGGTCCATCTCTGCCAATTCCGATGAATCGATCGGCAAGATCATTGCCGATGCGATGGAAAAGGTCGGCAAGGAAGGCGTTATCACGGTCGAAGACGGGTCCGGTCTCGACAACGAATTGGAAGTCGTAGAAGGCATGCAGTTCGATCGCGGCTATCTATCCCCGTACTTCATCAATAATCCGGAAAAGCAGATGGCGGTTCTGGATAACCCCTTCGTTCTTCTGCACGACAAGAAGATCTCCAGCATTCGCGACCTGTTGCCGGTACTCGAACAAGTTGCCAAGGCAGGCCGTCCGCTGCTGATCATTGCCGAAGACATCGAAGGCGAAGCGCTGGCAACGCTGGTCGTGAACAACATCCGCGGCATCCTGAAGACCACCGGTGTCAAAGCGCCTGGCTTCGGCGATCGTCGCAAAGCCATGCTGGAAGACATTGCGGTTCTGACCGGCGGCACGGTGATTTCCGACGAAGTCGGGCTGCAGCTCGAGAAGGCCACTTTGACGGACCTCGGTTCAGCCAAGCGCGTTGAAGTCGGCAAAGAAGAAACGACCCTTATCGACGGTGCGGGCGATGCCGGCCAGATCGAAGCGCGCGTCAAGAACATCCGCAGACAGATCGAAGAAGCGACCAGCGATTACGACCGCGAAAAGCTGCAGGAACGCGTGGCCAAGCTGGCCGGCGGTGTTGCACTTATCAAAGTCGGCGCAGCTACCGAAGTCGAAATGAAAGAAAAGAAAGCGCGCGTCGAAGATGCGTTGCATGCAACGCGGGCCGCAGTCGAAGAAGGCATTTGTGCGGGCGGTGGTGTTGCGCTGATTCGTGCACGTCAGTCTATCGTGAACCTGAAAGGCGCCAATGCCGATCAGGACGCCGGGATCAAGATCGTCATGCGCGCGCTCGAAGAACCGATGCGTCAGATCGTCGCGAACGCCGGTGCTGAGCCGTCTGTTGTGCTGAACAAAGTGCTGGAAGGCAAAGGCAACTTCGGTTACAACGCCGCTAATGATACCTACGGCGATCTCGTCGAGATGGGCGTGCTGGATCCAACCAAAGTCGCGCGTTGCGCACTGCAGAATGCCGCCTCGGTGGCAGGTTTGATTCTTACCACGGATGCGATGGTTGCTGAAGCGCCGAAGGACGATAGCCACAAGCATGGTGGTGGCGGCGGCGGTATGGGTGGCATGGGCGATATGGACATGTAATTTCGTAGTCGTCGCCTCGTGCGCGGCGCGTTGTAGTTGACGCGCGTGTACGAGTCAACGTGAAGGGGCCCCGTGAGAACGGGGCCCCTTTTCATTTCTGGATAGCGATAATCGATCTGCATCGCGCCTTGCATAGCGAATTGGTTCGCTGCAACCTGCAATGGTACATCGTTGACAAGGCGACGGCTCAAGGATAGTTTGTGCCCGTCGCCCGTGTCCGACAGCGGGACGTCATGCTTGCTTCCGGTGTCGCAGCATGTGCGGTGAGTTGCGCGAGCTCGAGTTGCAGCCAAAAAATGAAGAAGACGGGAGGATTACATGAGTCAGGCATCAGCTCCGACGCCGGCTGCCGCCGGCGCGCATTCGCATATACCGCCGGAAGAGAAGCGAGTTATCTTTGCTTCATCTCTGGGCACAGTCTTCGAGTGGTACGACTTCTATCTGTATGCGACGCTCGCGCCGTTCTTCGCGGCGCTGTTCTTTCCGAAAGGCAACGACACCGCAGCGTTGCTTTCGAGCTTTGCGACTTATGCTGCGGGGTTTCTGGTGCGGCCGTTCGGCGCCCTGGTCTTCGGGCGCATCGGTGATATCGTCGGCCGGAAGTACACGTTCCTCGTAACGATCACGGTTATGGGCGCTGCCACCTTTGCGGTGGGATTGCTGCCGACCTTTGAGCGCATCGGCTGGGCTGCACCGGTGTTGCTGGTCGTACTGCGCCTTCTGCAAGGTCTCGCCCTCGGCGGAGAATACGGCGGCGCTGCAACTTACGTTGCTGAGCATGCAGCGGAGAATCGTCGCGGCTACGATACCAGCTGGATCCAGACCACGGCGACACTTGGATTTTTCCTCGCGCTGATCGTCATTCTCGTGTGTCGTACGACCATCTCGAAAGCGGACTTTGCCGAATGGGGCTGGCGCATTCCATTCGTCGTCTCGCTCGTGCTGTTGCTGTTTTCGATCTACATCCGACTCAAGCTGGAAGAGTCGCCGGTGTTCAAGAAGATCAAAGCCGAAGGACAGACTTCCAAGGCGCCACTGACCGACGCATTCGCGAACTGGAGCAACGGCAAGATCGTACTGCTGTCATTGCTCGGAGCGACAGCCGGACAGGGCGTGGTGTGGTACACCGGCCAGTTCTACGCGCTGTTTTTCCTGATCATCACCCTCAAGCTCGACTATCAAACCGCATACATTTTGATCGCGATCTCGCTCGTGATCGGCACGCCGTTCTTCATTTTCTTCGGCTGGCTGTCCGATCGCATCGGGCGCAAGAACATCATCATGGTTGGGTGCTTGTTGGCCGTAGTGACCTATTTCCCGCTGTTCAAGGGGCTCACGCATTACGTCAATCCAGACCTCGAAGCCGCGAACGCAAGAACAGCCGTTTCGGTAGCGGCGACGGATTGTAGATTCCATGTCTTCATCACACCGAAATCGGTGTTTACCGATTGCGACAAGGCCAAGGACTTCTTAACCAAACAAGGCATCTCCTTCGACTCATTGCCGGCGATCGGGGACGCGACGGTCGTCACCAAAATCGGCGATATCGAGCTCAAGGGTTGGGATGAAGCGAAGTACAAGGAGGCGCTCAAGACGGCAGGCTTCCCCGCCAGTGCCGACCCGGCCAAGGTCAACTACTTCATGACCGAGCTCATCCTCGTTATCCTCGTCCTCTACGTCACGATGGTGTACGGGCCGATCGCCGCATTTCTCGTGGAGCTGTTT
>JBBRGM010000096.1:0-12097 GCA_038240725.1 Burkholderiales bacterium
AATTCCTTCATGCGTGCAGCCATGTGCTATCCCTCGCTCGAGTCGAGCGTATTCGAGCCAATACAATTCATTCTCATCAACCGCGCTTTGCAATAGGTACGACGTCGCGCTGCGTGGCGCCGATGTAGAGCTGGCGCGGGCGGCCGATTTTCTGCTCGGGATCGGCGATCATCTCGTTCCACTGCGCAATCCAGCCGACCGTGCGCGCGAGTGCAAAGACCGCAGTGAACATGCTGGTCGGAATGCCCATCGCACGCTGCACGATGCCCGAGTAGAAATCGACGTTCGGATACAATTTTTTCGACACGAAGTACTCGTCTTCCAGCGCGATGCGTTCGAGCTCCATCGCCAGCTTGAACAAGCGATCGTCGTGCAGACCCAGCTCGCCCAGCACTTCGTGACAGGTCTCGCGCATCAGCTTCGCGCGCGGATCGTAGTTTTTGTAGACTCGGTGACCAAACCCCATCAGGCGGAAGTTGTCGTTCTTGTCTTTGGCGCGCTTGATGAACGTGCCGATCTGCGAGACGTCGCCGATCTGCTCGAGCATGTTGAGCACGGCTTCGTTGGCGCCGCCATGCGCTGGTCCCCAGAGGCACGCAATGCCGGCAGCAATGCAGGCAAATGGATTGGCGCCGGACGATCCCGCCAGGCGCACGGTGGATGTCGACGCGTTCTGTTCGTGGTCCGCATGCAGAATCAGAATGCGGTCGAGCGCGCGCACCAGCACCGGGTTCTGCACGTATTCTTCGGCCGGCGTGCCGAACATCATGTGGAGGAAATTCTCCACATAGTTGAGCTCATTGCGCGGGTACCGAAACGGCTGCCCCATGTTGTACTTGAAGCACATGGCAGCGATGGTCGGCACTTTCGCCAGAAGGCGAATCGCCGAGATCTCGCGGTGTTCCGGGTTATTGATGTCGAGCGAGTCGTGATAGAACGCGGACAGTGCGCCGACTACGCCCACCATCACGGCCATCGGATGCGCATCTCGGCGAAATCCGGAGAAGAAGCTGACCAGTTGCTCGTGCACCATCGTATGTCGGCGGATGTTGCCATCGAAGGCGCGTTTTTCCGCTGCATTCGGCAGCTCGCCCTTGAGCAGCAGATGGCAGACGCCGAGAAAATCGCACTGCTCGGCCAGCTGCTGAATCGGATAACCCCGATAGAGCAGTATGCCCTCGACGCCATCGATGAAGGTGATCGCGGATTAGCACGCGGCTGACGACATGAACCCGGGGTCGTAGGTGAATTTGCCGGTCTCGCCGTACAGGCTGCGTATATCGACGACGTCGGGTCCGACGGTGCCGGACAGAGTCGGGAATTTGACGGGCGGCTTACCATCGGTGAAGTTGAGCGTTGCAGTGCGGCTGTCGGACATCGAGGTCTCCGGTGACGGGTCAAAGGCCTGTGCTGACGGCGCAGGCCAGACAATTAACAACCAAGTTTAGACCATTTCTCGGGTGCCCTTTGTGCGCCTGCACATCAGGGGTTCCGGATCAAGCTGAGAATGCGCTCGTCCTCCCTGCTATCTGCCTCGAGCCGCCCCGAGACCAGATCCCAAAGGTCATTATCGGAGTATTCGAGCAGTGCCTTGAACCTACTCTGGTCGGCAGCGGGCAATCTATCCAGATGGCGCACCAGAAATCGCTCGAGAACGATGTCGAGCTCGAGCATGCCGCGACGGCAATTCCAGCGCATGCGGTCCAGTTCGCTCACGGTGCGCGTGCAGCGATCAGACGGCGCGGCGCACCAGCATCTCGCGGATACGCCCGATCGCCAGGCTCGGATTCAATCCCTTCGGGCACACGTCTACGCAATTCATGATCGAGTGGCAGCGAAACAGGCGATACGGATCTTCGAGATTGTCGAGCCGCTCGCTCGTTGCCAGATCGCGGCTGTCCGCGAGAAACCGATATGCTTGCAGCAATCCCGCCGGCCCGACGAACTTGTCCGGATTCCACCAGAACGAAGGACAGGCAGCCGAGCAGCACGCACAGAGAATGCATTCGTACAATCCATCGAGCTCGGCGCGGTCTTCCGGGCTCTGCAACCGTTCTTTCGGCGGCGGCGATTCCTCGTTCTTCAGATACGGCGCCACCGAGTGGTACTGCTTGAAGAACTGCGACATATCGACGACCAGGTCGCGAATTACCGGCAGTCCCGGCAGCGGACGCAAAGTCACCGGCTGTTTGATTCCTGCCAGCGGGGTAACGCATGCGAGGCCGTTCTTGCCGTTGATGTTCATGGCGTCCGAGCCGCACACGCCTTCGCGGCAGGAGCGGCGCAGCGACAGCGAATCGTCCTGCGCCTTGATACGGATCAGCGCGTCGAGCAGCATGCGATCCGATGGCTGGAGCTTGATCTCGTAGTCCTGCATGTACGGCTTGGCGTCCTTGTCCGGATCGTAGCGATAGATTTTGAACAGCATGCGGATCTCCGAGACTCTCGATAAAGTTACCGGGCGCGTCTTGCGCCCAAGTTACGCGGCGCGTTATGCGCTCCGGTTAGACGGCGCATGAGGCGCCGGACACAGATGCACGATCGAGCAGCGCGCCTCGATCGAATCGCTCAATAGGTTCTTTCCTTGGGTTCGAACGGCGCCGCCGTGAGCGGCTGCAGATGCACCGGCTTGTATTCGAGCCGGTGGTCCTGTCTGTACCACAGCGTATGTTTGAGCCAATCGACATCGTTGCGGCGAGGGAAATCCGCGCGCTCATGCGCACCGCGGCTTTCCTGCCGTGCATTCGCGCAGATCAAGCTCGCCTGCGCGACTTCGAGCAAGTTATCCAGCTCGAGGGCTTCGACTCGCGCCGTGTTGAATACGCGACTCTTGTCTTTGATCTCGGTGCGCGCACCGCGTTCCGCGACTTTTTTGATCTTGGTCACGCCTTCGCTCAACAACTCGGGAAAGCGAAACACGCCGCAGTGCGCCTGCATGGTACGGCGCATCTCGGCACCGACTTCCGCGACGCTCTCGCCTCCCGTTTGCGTATCGAGGCGAGACAAGCGTGCAAGCGTGCGTTCGGCTGCATCCTTGGGCAATTCTTTGTGCCCGGGATTTTCTTTCAGAAACCTGATCATCGAATCGGCGCCGGATTTGCCGAACACCAGCAAGTCGGTCAGCGAATTGGTGCCGAGCCGATTGGCGCCATGCACTGATGCACAGGCACACTCGCCGGCGGCGTAAAACCCAGCGACCTGCACTTCCGGATTGCCGCCGTTCGGCACGACGACCTCGCCGTGATAGTTGGTCGGAATGCCGCCCATCTGATAGTGCACCGTCGGCACGACCGGAATCGGATCCTTCACCGGATCGACGTTGGCGAACTGCTTGGCGATCTCGCGGATTCCCGGGAGGCGCTTCTCGATGACTGCGATGCCGAGGTGATCCAGCTTGAGCAACAAATGATCTTTCTCGGGACCGACGCCGCGGCCCTCTTTGATCTCGGTTGCCATCGCGCGCGAAACGACGTCGCGGCTGGCCAGATCCTTCATGTTCGGGGCGTAGCGTTCCATAAATCGCTCGCCGTCTTTGTTCAGCAGGTAGCCGCCCTCGCCGCGCACGCCTTCGGTGATCAGCACACCGGCGCCGGCAACGCCGGTGGGATGGAACTGCCAGAACTCCATGTCTTCGAGCGGAATGCCGGCACGCGCCGTCATGCCGAGCCCGTCACCGGTATTGATGAACGCATTCGTGCTCGCCGAATAAACGCGGCCCGCCCCGCCGGTGGCAAAAAGTGTCGCGCGAGCCTGCAGCACGTACACATCGCCGGTTTCGATTTCCAGTGCGGTCACGCCGAGGACCTGACCGCTCGCATCGCGAATCAAATCGAGCGCCATCCACTCGACCAGAAAATGCGTGCGTGCTCGCACGTTGCGCTGATACAGCGTATGCAGCATCGCGTGGCCCGTGCGATCCGCCGCGCAGCAGCTGCGATGCGCTTCGCGCTCGCCGAAGTTCATCGAGTGACCGCCGAACGGCCGCTGATAAACCGTACCGTCGTCATTGCGGTCGAACGGCATGCCGTAGTGCTCGAGCTCGTACACCGCGTCGGGCGCTTTGCGGCACATGAACTCGATTGCATCCTGATCGCCGAGGTAATCGGAACCCTTGATCGTGTCGTACATGTGCCAGAGCCAGCTGTCTTCGCCCATGTTGCCGAGCGCCGCGCCGATGCCGCCTTGCGCCGCGACGGTGTGCGAGCGGGTCGGAAATACCTTGGACAATACGGCAACCGAGAGGCCGCTCTCGGCCACTTGCAGGGCCGCGCGCATACCGGCGCCGCCTGCTCCGACGATCACCGCATCGAACTGTCGCTTGAGAAGTTCCATCTACGCGCTCCAGAGAATCTGAATGGCCCAGCCTGCATAGGCGATCAGCAGCACCAACACCAGCACTTCGAGGCCGAGCCGGACGATCATGGGCCGCGCGTAGTCCATGAGAATGTCGCGCATGCCGACCCAGGTATGCATGAACAGGCTGACGAAAAACAGGAACGTCGCAAGCTTCATCGCTTGCGGCGCGAACATCGCCTTCCAGTCGAAATAGCTGACCGGCCGCGCACAGGCCAGCAGCACGAGAAACAACAGCGTGTAGAGCGCCATGACGACAGCCGACACGCGCTGCGTGAGGAAGCCGCGCAGACCGTAGTGCGCACCGACGATGACCTGCTTCACCATAGCCAGACTCCTAACGCGATCGTGAGGATTGCGGCGCCGATCATCACCACATAACTGGTCGCACGAGCGGGACGCAGACTGGTGCCGAAGTGCATATCCATCGCGAGAAAGCGGATGCCGGCAAACAGATGATGCAAGTATGCCCAGAGCAGGCCGATCAGAATCAGCTTCACCAGCGGCTGCGCAAACATCGCGCGAAACCGTATGTAATCTTCCGTCGAGCCCAGGCTCAACTGCAGCAGCCAGAGTAAGAACGGCGTAAGTAAGAACAGGCCGAAGCCGCTGATCCGATGCAGGAGGGACAGCAGGGCCGGCGCAGGTAACCGGATCTGGAACAGGTCGAGATATTTCGGACGCGGCGGCGCGACGTACTTCGGTTTAATGCCGTATGCCTCGCTGCTTGGTTCGCCTGATTTGGCAGCCATGGTCAGCCCATTATGCGGTTATGGTAGTGATGCTCTCGGGTGTCCCACCAGGTGCGGCGCAGCTCGGCGGGTTCTTCGGCGTAGGTATAGGCGACACGCTCGATCTGCAGCATCGGCGTGCCGACCGGCAGGCGCAGTGCGGCGGCGGCTTCGCGCGGCGCCGGCACCGCTTTCAACTGCTCTTCGGCATGCAGAATGCGCACGTCGAACGCAGCTTCGTACATGCTGTAGAGCAGGCAATCGTGATCGAGGACGACGGCCTGCGACAGGCCCTTGAAGCGCGCGGCGGGCAAGCGAACCTCTTCGTAGCAGGCAATATTTCCGGACAGCGCGACGATACGCCGAATCAAGCAGAGCCCGCTGTTCGCCGCGATCCGCAGCAGCCGCGCGGACGCGCTGTCCGCACGCAGCCGGCGAAACTCGAGCAACTGCGCGCTGACATGCTCGAGCTTGCCGCGATCGGGTGCTACACGCAGGAAATGAAACTTGTCGCTCTCTTCGGCATGCGAAGCGACGAAGGTGCCTTTGCCTTGATAGCGGATCAGCAGATTCTCGCCGGCGAGCTCGGTGACGGCTTTGCGCACCGTACCTTGACTGACGCTGTAGCGCGTCGCCAGCTGCGTCTCGCTGGGAATGAGGTCGCCCGGCCGCCACTCGCCGGTGACAAGACTCTGCGTGATGAGAGACTTGATCTGACGATACAGGGGCTGGAAGGCTGGCGAGTCCGTGACTTTGATTGTGCCGGCTTGCTTCATATTTCCAGGCGGTTTTTAGCATAAAAGCGGAACACCGTCCACGCGCTTTCGTATCTTATAAAAGATATAGGACTGGTTTGACCGGATCTCAAGGCTTAGCTATCATTTCGTACCTGGGCCTGCTGGGATTTCGCACCTGGGCCTGCTGGTGTACAGTTGGCTCAAGCATTCGACGTTAGGGCCGATTTCTTTAGCCCAGTTGGGCCGATCTGTTTAGCCCAGGCAGCCGGTAGTTAGCCCAGGCAAGCCGATTCCTGGGAGGTAAGTCAGGGCGACGGCGGCCTCGACCTTCATGCGCGGTAGTCCTGATGCGGCCCATGACACTCATGCTCACGTTGTTTCCAGCACCGTCGCGCGCCAGTCGCCGCGTGATTTTTCCTTACTGTTTGGTCCATTGCCAGGAGTTTCCCGATGAAAGCCCCCGTCCGAGTTGCGGTGACCGGTGCTGCCGGTCAGATCGGCTATAGCCTGCTGTTCAGAATTGCCAACGGCGAAATGCTCGGCCCCGATCAGCCGGTCATCCTGCAGCTTCTGGAAATTCCCAACGAGAAAGCGCAGAAAGCCCTGCAGGGCGTAATGATGGAGCTCGACGATTGCGCGTTTCCGCTGCTCACCAGTATGAGCGCTGCGCAGGATGCCAAGGTCGCGTTCAAAGATATCGACGTCGCCCTGCTGGTCGGCGCGCGGCCGCGCGGCCCCGGCATGGAGCGCAAAGATCTGTTGTCCGAAAACGCGAAGATCTTTATCGAGCAAGGCCGCGCGCTGAACGACGTCGCCAAGCCCGACGTAAAAGTGCTTGTGGTGGGCAATCCCGCCAACACCAACGCCTGGATCGCTCTGCAGAATGCACCCAAGCTCAAACCGGAAAACTTCACCGCGATGATGCGGCTGGATCACAACCGCGCAATCTCGCAAATCTCAGCGAAAACGGGCAAGCCGATCGCCAGCATCCGGAAGATGAGCATCTGGGGCAACCACTCGGCAACTCAGTATCCGGATCTGTTCCAGGCCGAAGCCGCAGGCAACAAAGTCTGGCCGCTCATCAACGATCAGACGTGGCTCGAAAGCGATTTCATCCCGACCGTGCAGAAGCGTGGCGCGGCCATCATCGACGCGCGCGGCGCTTCATCCGCCGCCAGTGCCGCCAATGCCGCCGTCGATCACGTGCACGACTGGGTACTCGGCACACAGACCGGCGACTGGGTTTCGATGGGCGTCGTCTCCGACGGCAGCTACGACATTCCGAAGGGCGTGATCTACGGCTATCCCGTCACCTGTAGGAATGGGCGCTACGAAATCGTCAAAGGTATCGAGATCAGCGATTTCAGCCGCGCACGCATGCAGGCGACGCTGAAAGAGCTGGAAGAAGAGCGCGATGCCGTGCAGGGCATGCTCGCCTGAACGCACCTTCGTCATCGGAATTTTTCGCACAGGACATCGCATGAAAGCAGGTAATTTATGAGCGTACAGTCGGCCGGTGCGAAGTTTCGCGCAGCGGTGAAAGAAGAACAGCCGCTGCAGGTAATCGGCGCCATCAATGCCTACCACGCACGCCTCGCACAACGCAGCGGTTACCGCGCAATCTATTTGTCCGGCGGCGGCGTAGCGGCCGGTTCCCTGGGTTTGCCCGATCTGGGCATCAGCACCTTGGACGACGTCCTCACCGACGTGCGCCGCATTACCGACGCGTGCGACCTGCCCCTGCTGGTGGATGTCGATACCGGTTTCGGCAGTGCGTTCAACATAGCCCGCACGGTGAAGTCGCTGATCAAGTTCGGCGCCGGCGCCATGCACATCGAAGATCAGGTGCAGGCAAAGCGCTGCGGCCATCGCCCCGGCAAAGAAATCGTGTCGCTGCAGGAAATGGTCGATCGGATCAAATCCGCCGCAGATGCACGCACCGATCCTGACTTCGTCATCATGGCGCGCACCGATGCGCTCGCAGTGGAAGGCTTGCAAGCCGCGATCGATCGCGCCGGGGCGTGCGTCGATGCCGGTGCCGATATGATTTTTCCGGAAGCGATGACCGAGCTCGGCATGTACCGTCAGTTCGTCGATGCGGTGAGAGTCCCGGTGCTGGCCAACATCACGGAGTTCGGCCACACGCCGCTATTCACCGTCGACGAGCTGCGCTCGGCAAACGTGAGCATCGTGCTGTATCCGCTGTCGGCGTTCCGCGCCATGAATCAGGCAGCGCTCAACGTGTATCGTGCGATCCGGCGCGACGGCACGCAAAAGCAGGTGCTCGACACCATGCAGACGCGCGATGACTTGTACGATTTCCTCGATTATCACGCGTACGAAAGCAAACTCGATCAACTGTTCGCCAAGGAAAAACATCGATGAACAGCCCCGCCGCAGCGCCAGCCGCGACTGCACCGAAACCGAAAAAGTCCGTAGCCCTGTCCGGCGTGCCGGCCGGCAACACCGCGCTGTGTACCGTCGGCCGCCAAGGCAACGATCTGCATTACCGCGGCTACGACATCCTCGACTTCGCCGACAAAGCGCAGTTCGAAGAGATCGCCTACCTGCTGGTACACGGCAAGCTGCCGACCTCGGCTGAGCTAGCGGCATACAAGCTCAAGCTGAAGTCTCTGCGCGGACTGCCCGCCGCCGTGCAGGATATTCTCGAATGCATTCCCGCCAACACGCATCCGATGGACGTCCTGCGCACCGGTTGCTCGGCGCTCGGCTCAGTGTTGCCGGAAAGCCAGGACCACAAAGTTGCCGAAGCGCGCAACGTCGCCGACCGCATGATGGCGTCGTTCGGGTCGATGCTGCTCTATTGGTATCACTTCTCGCATTCCGGTCGCCGCATCGAGGTCGAAACCGACGACGATTCGATCGGCGGCCACTTCCTGCACATGCTGCACGGTAAGCCGCCGTCCGAGCTTGCGGTGCGAGCCATGCACACGTCGCTCATTCTGTACGCGGAGCACGAGTTCAATGCATCGACGTTCACGGCGCGTGTGATCGCCGGGACCGGCGCGGATCTGTACTCCGCGATCACCGGCGGCATCGGCGCCTTGAAAGGGCCCAAGCACGGCGGCGCCAACGAATTCGCGTTCGACGTCATCGGCCGCTACGACACGCCTGATGAAGCCGAAGCCGACATCGTGCGCCGCGTCGCGGACAAGCAGATCGTCATCGGCTTCGGCCATCCGGTTTATACGATCGCCGATCCGCGCAATGAGATCATCAAGGAAGTGGCGCGGCGCCTGAGCGAAGACGTCGGCGACATGAAGCTCTACAACATTTCCGAGCGAGTGGAACAGGTGATGTCGCGGGAAAAGAAAATGTTCCCGAACCTCGATTGGTACAGCGCTACCAGCTATCACATGCTCGGCGTGCCGACGCAGATGTTTACGCCGCTGTTCGTGATCAGCCGCACGTCGGGCTGGTGCGCTCATGTGATCGAGCAGCGTATCGACGGCAAAATCATCCGGCCGAGTGCCAACTACACCGGCCCGGAAGATCGGCAGTGGGTGCCGATCGAGAAGCGGAAATAAACGCCGCACACTCGCATCCCCATTCGCTAAAACCGATCGCTAATCAATCTCGCCAATCAATCGAAGACGCCCTTAATGTCCGCTCCCATCTCGAACGTTCGTCCCGACCCCGATCAAGTCCTGGTCGACATCGCCAGCTACGTACTCGATTACGACATCAAGAGCTCGGAGGCGTACAACACCGCGCGCTTGTGCTTGATGGACACTTTAGGCTGCGGCTTCGAAGCCCTGTCCTATCCGGCGTGCACGAAACTGCTCGGCCCCATCGTTCCCGGCACCGTCGTACCCAACGGCGCGAAAGTACCCGGCACCTCGTTCCAGCTCGATCCGATCCAAGCCGCATTCAACATCGGCGCGATGATTCGCTGGCTCGATTTCAACGACACTTGGCTCGCCGCAGAATGGGGTCACCCCTCCGATAATCTGGGCGGCATTCTCGCTGTAGCCGATTGGCTGTCGCGCACCGCGGTGGCGGCAGGCAAACCGCCGCTGACGATCAAAACCGTGCTGACCGCGATGGTGCAGGCGCATGAAATTCAGGGCGTCCTGGCGCTGGAGAACAGCTTCAATCGCGTAGGGCTCGATCACGTGGTGCTGGTGAAAGTCGCAAGCACCGCGGTGGTCACCAAGATGATGGGGGGCACGCGCGAAGACGTCATCAACGCCGTGTCGCAAGCGTGGGTGGATGGTCAGAGCCTGCGCACATATCGGCACGCGCCGAACACCGGCTCGCGCAAGAGCTGGGCAGCAGGCGACGCTACCAGCCGCGCGGTGCGGCTCGCATTGACCACTTTGAAAGGCGAGATGGGTTATCCCTCGGTGCTCACCGCGAAGACCTGGGGCTTCTACGACGTGCTGTTCAAAGGCCAGCCGTTCAAATTCCAGCGGCCGTACGGCTCCTACGTCATGGAGCACGTGCTGTTCAAGATTTCGTTCCCCGCCGAATTCCACGCCCAGACTGCAGTCGAGTGCGCGATGGCGCATTATCCGGTGGTGAAAGACAAGATCGATCAGATCGACAAGATCATCATTCGCACGCACGAATCGGCGATCCGCATCATCGACAAGAAGGGTCCGCTCGATAATCCCGCGGATCGCGATCACTGCATCCAATACATGGTCGCCGTGCCTTTGATCTACGGCCGCCTGACCGCTGCCGACTACGAAGACGACATTGCGCGCGATCCGCTCATCGACATGCTGCGCGATAAGATGGAATGCATCGAAGAGAAGCAATTCAGCCGCGACTATCTCGATCCGGAAAAGCGCTCGATCGCCAACTCGATTCAGATCTTCTTCAAGGACGGCAGCAAGACCGAGGACAAGCAGATCGAATATCCGATCGGACATCGCCGCCGGCGCGCCGAAGGTATTCCCGTGCTGGAAGCCAAGTTCAAGACCAATCTCGCACGGCGGTTCGCGTTCAAACAGGCGCGCGCGATTCTCGATGTCTGCCAGGATCAAGTCCGCCTCGAAGCGACGCCGGTCAACGAGTTCGTCGACCTGTTCGTAATCTAATTACCGAGGCCACCCCATGAGCCACAATCTGTTCGACTCGCTGAAGGACTTCGCGCCGGCTGCGGGCAAGAAGGGCAAGTTCTACTCGTTGCAGGCGCTGGAGAAGGCCGGCGTTGGAAAGATTTCGCGCTTGCCGATGTCTATACGGATCGTGCTGGAATCGGTGCTGCGCAACTGCGACGGCAAAAAGGTCACCGAAGAGCATGTACGCCAGCTTGCACGCTGGAAACCGTCTGCGTCTTCGCGCACGGACGAGATCCCGTTCGTCGTCGCTCGCATCGTGTTGCAAGACTTTACCGGCGTGCCGCTGCTGGCGGATCTGGCGGCGATGCGCAACGTCGTTGAGCGCGTGAATCAGAATCCGAAGATCATCGAGCCGCTGGTGCCGGTGGATCTCGTGGTCGATCACTCGGTGCAGATCGATTATTTCGGCAACAAGAATGTGCTCGATCTCAACATGAAGCTCGAGTTCAAGCGCAACCAGGAACGCTATCAGTTCAGGACGTGGGGGATGCAGGCGGTCGACCCGTTCAAAGTCGTCCCGCCCGGCATCGGCATCGTGCATCAAGTCAATCTCGAATATCTGGCCCGAGGCGTACACAAGCGAGACGGTGTGTACTATCCGGATACGCTGGTGGGAACCGACTCGCACACGACGATGATCAACGGCATCGGCGTCGTCGGCTGGGGTGTCGGCGGCATCGAAGCCGAAGCCGGCATGCTCGGACAGCCCGTGTATTTGCTGACGCCCGATGTCGTCGGCGTGAATTTGAAAGGGCGGCTGCGCGAAGGCTGCACGGCAACCGATCTCGTGCTGACCGTCACCGAGATGCTGCGCAAAGAAAAAGTCGTCGGCAAGTTCGTGGAGTTTTTCGGCGAAGGCACCGAGAGTTTGTCCGTGCCGGATCGCGCGACGATCGCGAACATGGCGCCCGAGTACGGCGCAACGATGGGATTCTTCCCGGTCGATGGCAAAACCATCGAATACTTCCGCGGCACCGGCCGCAGCGACGAAGAGATCGACGCGCTCGAAGCGTACTTCAAAGCGCAAGGCATGTTCGGCGTGCCGCGCGCAGGCGACATCGATTTCAGCAAAACGGTATCGCTCGATCTGTCGACCGTGTCGCCGTCGCTCGCCGGACCGAAACGCCCGCAGGATCGCATCGAAGTCGGCCGGGTCAAATCGACGCTCACCGATTTGTTCTCGAAG
>JBBRGM010000097.1:0-12001 GCA_038240725.1 Burkholderiales bacterium
TACTTTCTGGCGCAACGCGGCGTCGATCCGCTACTTGCAGGCGTCGTGCTCACGCCGGTGTTTTTCCTGATCGGCATCGTGATGTATCGCTTCTACCACGCGGTGTTCGAACGCCGCGGCAGCGACGCCGCCTTGCGCGGCTTGGCGTTTTTCTTCGGCGTCGGATTCATCATCGAAGTCGGATTGATTCTGATCTTCGGCGTCGACCAGCGCATGGTGGACGCACCTTACATCGGCAGCAGTCTTGCGCTGGGTGAGATGCGGGTGCCGATGCGAATGCTGGTCGCGTTTGCGATGGCGATCGGGCTCACGATCTCGCTCTGGTTATATTTGTCGAAAACCTATACGGGACGCGCGATTCAAGCCGTCGCGCAGGATCACACGGCGCTGGCCCTGATGGGCGCCGATCCGGTGCGCATCAAGCAGTGGGCATTCGGGATCGCCACCGCGACCTGCGCACTGGCAGGTGCGCTGCTGATCATCATCGGGCCGGTCGAGCCTGGACTGGGTCGCGTGTACATTGGCCGCACGTTTTGCGTGGCAGTGCTCGCCGGGCTGGGAAGTCTGCCGGGTACTTTGGCTGCGGGCATCATTCTCGGCATCGCAGAGAGCGTCGTGCTGACAACCGTCGGCGCGTCGTGGGCGCCTGCGGTCGCGTTTGGGATTCTGCTGCTCGTGCTGGCAGTGCGGCCGGCTGGATTGTTCGGACGCTGATCGCATGTGCCGCTGGGGCACGTTCGTCGCAGTGTCCACCGCGTTGCTGGTCGCGGCGGTATTGCTCACGCGCGCTGTCGAGAACGAATACTTTTTCTTCGCAGCATACGTAGTGCTGCAGTTCATCGTGCTCGCGACCGCCTGGAATATCCTCGGCGGCTACGCGGGCTACGTCAACTTCGGCTCCGGCGCGTTCTTCGCCGCCGGCGCCTATACATCGGTGATGCTGATCAAAGCATTCGATGCGCCACTGGTGATACAGCTCGTCGCGGCAGCGGTAGTCACCGGCGCGATGGGCTTTCTGGTCGGCGCACTCACTATGCGATTGCGCGGGATCTTCTTCTCCATCGCGACCGTAGCAATCGCGGTCATCTGCGAAACGGTCGTCGTGAACTGGGGCTTCGTGGGTGGCTCCAGAGGCATTGCGATCATGCAGCCGCCTGCGCCGGAATGGATCGCCTCGTACACACGGTTGTTGTTCGTGGTCATGGCACTGCTTGCGATCGTGGCGGTGACCATTGCGCGATACATCGAAATCTCCTGGCTCGGACGCGGCCTGCAGGCGCTGCGCGACAGCGAAGAAGCCGCCGAATCGGTCGGCGTACCGACCTTGAAATTGAAGTTGCTTGCGACAACGATTTCCGGCGCGTTGATGGGTCTGGCCGGCGCGCCGTTCGCGTTGTACATGACCTTCATCGAGCCGACGTCGGCGTTCAGCCTCAACTACGCGGTGTCGGCGCTGGCGATGCCGATCGTCGGCGGCACCGCGAGTTGGGTCGGGCCGGTCATCGGTGCCGTGTTGCTGGCGACCACACAGCAGATCGTCACGGTTACCGTGTCGTCCGAGCTCAATGTGCTGGTGGTCGGTGTGCTGCTGGTCGGGTTTGTGGTGGCGGCGCCGCGCGGCATCCTCGGTCTGCTGGGCCGCGGCAGAATGCGAAAATCGCGCGTCGGGGTAGCAGATGCGCAACGCGGGGGCGCGCGATGAGCGCGCCGCTGCTGCAAGTCCAGTCGGTCGCGAAATCGTTCGGCGGATTCGCCGCACTCGCCGGCGTTACGCTCAGCGTTCGCGCCGGCGAGCGGCTCGGTGTGATCGGCCCGAACGGTTCCGGCAAGACCACGTTGATCAACTGCATTTGTGGATCGCTGAAGAGCGACGCGGGCTCGATCGTGTTCGCCGGCACCGATGTCACACGGCTGGCGCCACATCGGCGGACGCGTCTGGGCATAGCGCGCAGTTTTCAGATTCCACGCCCGTTCGCGAGCATGACCTTGGCCGAGAACGTCGCGGTGCCGCTAGACTTCGTTACGCACCGCGGCTCGCTGCATACGGCGGACGTTCGCGGCGAGGCGCTCGCCATCCTCGCGGGGTTGGGTATGCAGGACCGCGCCGACGCGCTTGCCGGTACACTGACGCAGGTCGATCTGCGCAAGCTGGAGCTCGCGCGCGCAATGGCGTCGCGGCCGTCGCTCCTGATCCTGGATGAAGTGATGGCCGGTTTGTCATCGGTGGAAGTCGACGAGATGCTGGCGATCGTGCTGCGATTGAGCGAGCAGGGCGTCACCGTCATCATGATCGAGCACATCATGCGCGCGATCATGCGCTTCTCCGAGCGGGTTATTTGTCTCGATGCCGGCCAGATCATTGCCGAGGCGGCGCCGGCGCAGATCGTCAACGATGCAACCGTGCAGCGGATCTATCTCGGTGCTTAGGCTGGTCGTCGACGATCTGCATGCCGGTTACGGTGCCGTGCGCGTGTTGCATGGCCTGTCCGTGGAGGTGCGACAGGGCGAAACCGTGGCTCTGCTGGGCACCAACGGCAACGGCAAGAGCACGCTGATGAAGTGCGTGATGGGATTGCTGAAACCCTCGCACGGATCGATAGCGCTCGAGCTCGACGGCGAGCGCATCGAGCTTACCGGCAAAAGCACACAGGAGATCGTCGCCCTCGGTATTGCGATGGTGCCGGAAGGCCGGCGTCTGTTTCCCAAGATGACGGTGAGAGAGAATTTGCTGCTCGGCGCATTCCGCGAGGGCGCGCGGAGCGCGGTCGAACCCAATCTGGCGCTGTGTTACGAGGCGTTCCCGGTTTTGCGCGAACGCGCCGGTCAGCTCGCGGGCAGCATGAGCGGCGGTCAGCAGCAGATGCTCGCGATCGCGCGTGCGATCATGTCGGCGCCGCGTGTCTTGCTGATCGACGAACCGTCGGTGGGGCTGTCGCCGGTTCTGGTCAAGCAAACGATAGACATGATCGGATCGCTCAAGCAGCGCGTCGGTCTGACGGTGCTGATGGCAGAGCAGAATTTCCACGAGGCGGCCCGCATCGCCGATCGCGGCTACATTATCGTGCATGGAAAAATTGCATTTGCCGGCGATAATCTGCAGGAGCTGCAGCAGAGCGAGTTGGTGAAGAGTTTCTATCTGGGTGTTTGATCGAAAATTGGAACGCAAACGAAAATGACAACGCTGCCGACGATCGGCTGGATCGGCGCGGGCCGCATGGGTGTGCAGATGGCCGGCTTTATTCTGCAGGCCGGCTATCCGCTGGTGGTATGCACACGCAGCGACGCAAACCGCGGCAAACTAGTGGCGCAAGGCGCGCGAGCGGCGGCGAGCCTGGCGGAATGCGCGCGTGCAGCCGATGTGATCTTCTCTTCATTGCCGGATGACGCCGCGCTGCGAGAGGTCGCACTCGGCGATCACGGCGTGCTGGCCAACGCAAAGCCGGGCGCCATCTATGCGGACACGAGCACCGTTTCACCGCAGATCGGCGCTGAGATCGATCGCGAATCGCGGCGATTCGGCATCGCCTATCTGCGAATTCCGATCTCGGGCAACGCCGCGCAGGCACGCACGGGCGATCTGACGACGCTGGTATCGGGACCGGACGCGGCGTGGAAGGCCATCTTGCCTGTGCTCGAGACCTTCAGCAAAGCACAGATCTATCTCGGCCCCGGCGACGAGGCGCTGTACATGAAGCTCGTCTCCAACCTCATTATCGTCAACACCGCGCAGGCGATGGCAGAAGCGCTGACGTTGGGGCGCACAGCGGGACTCGATTGGACTCTCATGCTGGACACGCTGGCGAACAGCGCCATCGCATCGCCGTGGCTGAAGGCGAAGGCGGGCTTGCTCAAGCAACGCGACTTCGCGGCGACGATGACGACCCGGCTGATCTTGAAAGACATCGACCTGATGCTTGCGGCTGCGGCAGCGAATAATGTTTCGATGCCGATCACTGCGGTCACGCGCGAGATGATGCGGGCTCTGATCGACGATGGCATGGGCGACGACGATTACATGTCCGTGGTCAAACTCGCTGAGCAGCGAGCCGGACTCTCCTCGGATCCCTCAGCATCGTGAGCGAAGCAGACCAATGACCGGCCGCACTTTCACTCACCGCCGGGTGCTCATCGCCGGCGGCTCGCTGGCAGGGTTGCTTGCGGGTAACGCGTTGCATCGGCGCGGCTGGGACGTGCACATCTACGAGCGTGCGACCGGCGTGTTCGAGGGCCGTGGCGCGGGCATCACGATCCTGCCGGGTCTGGTCAGCGGCTTTCAGGCGGCTGGCGTAAATGCGACGGAAGAATCGCTCGGCGTCGCACTGCCGGCGCGCATTGCATTGGATCTGCAGGGTCGCGTCGTTGCCGAGCGTGCGTTCCATCAGGTGATGACGTCATGGCGCAGTTTGTACGAAGCGTTGCGGACACAATTCCCGGCCGATCGCTATCACGGCGGCGCAACGCTGCAGAGCATCGAGCAAAACGACGACGCGGTCACGGCCAGCTTTGCAGACGGCCAACGCGTCGACGCCGATCTGTTGATCGGCGCGGATGGGTTGCGCTCCAGCGTGCGCAATCAATTTTTACCGGATCTGAAACCGCACTATCCGGGCTACATTGCGTGGCGCTGTCTGGTCGACGAAAACGATCTGTCCGCCCAGACGCATGCGATGCTGTTCGGCCGCTACGCCGTTTGCGTAACGCCGGGAGAGCAGGGCATCGGCTACGCCGTCCCGGGCCCCGATCAGAGCGTGGCGCCGGGCAAGCGGCAATACAACGTCGTCTGGTATCACCCGGTTCCCGAAGCGGACCTCGCGCGAATGATGACCGATGACAGCGGACGCCATCACGCCAACGGCATTCCTCCGGCGCTGATCAGCGCGAGCGTTCGTCAGGAGATGGCAGAGAGTGCGAAACGGACGCTTGCGCCGCAGTTCGCCGAAGCGATCGAGCGTGCGAAGCTCGTGTTCCTTCAACCGATCCTCGATCTTGAATCGCCGCGGCTGGCGTTCGGCCGCGTCGTCATAATAGGCGACGCGGCTTTCGTCGCGCGTCCGCATGTGGCGATGGGCGTGCCCAAAGCCGCGAGCGACGTGCTGGCGCTGGTACAGGCGCTCGAGCGCGGCGACAATAAAGTTTCAAGCCTGCAGTCGTTCGAAGCTGAGCGCCTGCGCGTCGGTGCCGCCATCGTCGCCCGCGGAAAGTATTTGGGCGCATACATGGAGGCGCAGCTGCAACCGGAGAACATCCGCCGGCATGCCGAAGCGCTGCGCGTAGCGGAACAGGTCATGATGGAGACGGCGGCGCCCATGAATTACAACTAGCACTACTGGGGATTACAACTAGCACCACTGGATGCATGCGCGGCCAAGGATGAAAGCAAGGGGAAAAGCAATGGGCCGCGCCGATCAAAAAAATAAATGGGAGGAGGGCTCGTGGATATAAAACTAAGAAGGGTGCTGTTCGCGTCGGCTATCGGCTCGGCGCTCGAGTGGTATGACTTTTTCATCTATGGCACTGCATCCGCACTGGTATTCGGCGAGTTGTTTTTTCCGAAGATGGATCCGGCGATGGGAACGCTGGCAGCGTTCGCTACGTTCGGCGTCGGCTTCTTCGCTCGCCCGCTGGGCGGGCTCGTGTTCGGACATCTGGGCGACCGCCTCGGCCGCAAACCGATTCTGGTCATCACCCTGCTGCTCGTCGGCGGCGGCACGTTTCTCATCGGGCTGCTCCCCACTTATGAAACCGCGGGCGTGTGGGCGCCGATCATGCTGGTGACCTTGCGTTTGATACAGGGATTTGGGGCCGGTGCCGAGTACGGCGGCGCGGTGCTGCTGGCGGTCGAGCATGCGCCGCCAGGCAAACGCGGATTCTTCGGCAGCTGCGCTGCGATCGGCGTCACCCTGGGCAATCTGCTGGCTGTCGCCGTGTTCGCGCTGTTCTCGGCGTTACCGCACGATCAATTTCTGGCCTGGGGCTGGCGCGTGCCGTTTTTGCTGAGCATCGTGCTCATCCTGGTCGGCGTTTACATTCGCGCGCGCGTAACGGAAACGCCGGTGTTCACCGCGGCGCTCAGCAAGAAGAAGGCGCTGAAGTCGCCGGTGCTCGAAGCGGTCCGGCAGCATCCGCGCGAATTCCTCGTCGTGCTGGGCTCGCGCTTGGCCGAAAACGGTCTCGGCTATTTGTTTCCAGTGTTCACGCTGAATTATCTGACCAAGACGCTGCACATGGCGAAGAGTACGGTGCTGACCGGAATCATGATCGCGTATGGGCTATCTTTGATCACGATACCGATGTTCGCAATCCTGTCCGATCGCATCGGACGCCGGCCTGTGTACATGGGCGCAGCGATCTTTTCCGGTCTATTCGCGTTTCCGTTCTTCTGGATGGTGAATACGCAGGATCCGCTGCTGGTCGGCATCGCACTGGTGCTGGCGATCGCGGTGGGTGTGCAAGGCATGTTCGGGCCGCAGGCTGCGTATTACTCCGAGCTGTTCAGCACGCGGCTGCGATTCAGTGGTTTTGCCTTCGCTCGCGAGTTGGGCTCGTTGCTTGCCGGGGGCCCGGCGCCGTTCGTCTCCGGACTGCTGGTGATCTGGGCGGGTGGCGCGACCTGGGGCGTCGCGCTCTATATCATCGTGTTGTCGATACTGACGACGACTGCGATCTTTTTCGGTCCGGAAACCTATCGTACCGACATCAACGTCGAGGTGATCAAGGATTGATGTATGAGGATGGTCCGCTCGGTCGTCGCGCTCGCGCTGGCCGGTAGCGCGCCCGGCGCGATGCTATGAAGATATGCCACTGAGCGAACCGAATACCAGCAAGGCCCTGGTGTTGTTTTCGGGAGGCCAGGACTCGACGACCTGCCTCGCGTGGGCGCTGGAGCGCTACGCGGACGTGGAGACGATCGGATTCGATTACCGCCAGCGCCACGCGGTCGAGCTCGATTGCCGCGTGCGCATTTTGCAGCGCCTGCGCGTGGAATTTCCGGACTGGTCGATGCGGCTCGGGGAAGATCGCGTGCTCGACCTCGGGCTCTTGTCTGCAATCGGCGAGACGGCGATGACGCGCGATATCGCGATCGAGATGGGCGAAAACGGTTTGCCCACGACGTTCGTGCCGGGCCGCAATCTCATGTTCGTCACAACCGCGGCCGCTGTTGCATATCGCCGCGGCCAGAAATTTCTGATCGCCGGCATGTGCGAGACCGACTTCTCCGGTTATCCCGATTGCCGGGACGATACCCTGAAGGCGATGCAAGTCGCACTTACGCTCGGCATGGATAGGCGTTTCGTGATCGAAACGCCGCTGATGTGGATCGACAAAGCGCAAACGTGGCAGCTCGCGCAGCAGTTAGGCGGCGATCGCCTGGTGCAGTTGATCATCGACGATACGCATACGTGTTATGTGGGCGATCGCTCTCAGCGTCATGATTGGGGCTACGGCTGCGCAACGTGTCCCGCCTGCGAGCTGCGCGCCAATGGCTACGCGCGATTTCGCGCGCTGCAGCCAGCGGCGTAAGCCTGATTCATTGCCAGCAAGGCATTTCGCAGGGCGACAACTCGATGACAGCATCCGATCATCCTTTCGATCGCGCGATTGCGCTGCAACCCGCGGACGACGGCACTCTGCGCGGCGCTACCAGCGATGAGTACTGGAACTTTGTAAGCCCGTTCGGCGGCGTGACCGCGGCAACCGCGCTCAATGCAATCCTGCTGCATCCGCAGCGGCTTGGCGATCCGCTGTCGCTGACGGTGAGTTTCGCCGGCCCGATCGCGCAGGGCGCTTTCACCGTCGCGACGCACTTGCTGCGCTCCAATCGATCTACGCAACACTGGTCCGTGCAAGTCACGCAGGGCGAGCAGCACGAACTGGTGCTAGCGGCGATGGCCGTGTTTGCCATACGCCGTCCTACGTGGGCGTTGACAGAAGCGGTGCCGCCGGATGTACCTGCGCCTGCGGACACGCCGCACGCCATTCCGATGAAAGGATTGTCGTGGTTGCAGCGCTACGACATGCGCTATATGCGAGGGCGCATGTTGGAAGACAATCCGGACAGCCTGACCTATTCCTGGATTCGCGACGCGCCGTTGCGCGACCTGGATTTCGCTTCGCTGGTCGCACTGTGCGACGCCTTCTTGCCGCGGATTTTTTTGCGTCGCGCGAAGATGGTCGCCATCGGGACCGTGTCCTTGAACATCTATTTCCATCAGGACGCCGCATCGGTGATGGAGCACGGCGACGATTACGTCCTCGGCATCGCGCAAGCGAGTGTGTTCAACGCCGGCTTTTTCGATCAGCAAGGACAGCTGTGGGGCCGGGAAGGCAAGCTGCTGGCGACCACGCAGCAGATGGTCTGGTACAAAGAGTAACGCCGCTGTTCGCGGCGTCGTCCTCCGTTGTGGTGTTAATCGCCGGCTGCTCTAGCGGTGACCGAACACCTCCTTGTTGATCACGTTATCGAGGTTCGGTTTGCCATCGAGTGCGTCGACGAGGTTGGTAACGAGGGCCACCGCCATGCGATCGAATGCTTCTACCGTTACGCCGGCCATGTGCGGTGCCGTCAGTACGTTATCCAATTGCAGCAACGGGTTTCCGGCATCCGGCGGTTCGCGATCGAACACGTCGAGGCCGACGCCGCGAATGGTCTGACTGCTGAGTGCCGCATGCAAGGCCGCTTCATCGATGATGCCGCCGCGTGCCGTGTTGATCAGGAACGCCGATGGCTTCATGCGGGCCAGCCGGCTCGCGCCGAACATGCCCACAGTCTCGGGCGTTTTCGGGCAATGGATCGAGATGAAGTCCGATTGCGGTAGAGCCGAGTCGAGATCGGACACCGGTGCGCAGCCGGCGCTTTCGATACCGGCAACGCTGACGTAAGGGTCGTAGATCAGCACGCGCATTCCCAGCGCCACGCAGACTTTGGCGAGCCGCGTACCGATGCGGCCGAAGCCGACGATCAAAACGGTTTTGCCGAACAGATCGACCGGCAATGCATTCAACCGATCCGCCCAGCGGCCGTCGCGCACCAGGGCGTGCAGTTGCGCGCCGCGTTTCGCCAGCTCGAACATGAAGTACAGCGCCTGCTCGGCGACGGACGGCGAGTTCGCGATGCCGGTGACCATCAGCGGAATGCGATGTCTGGTCAGCGCGGCGACATCGACGGTGTCGTAGCCGACGCCGTGTCGTCCGACGACGCGAAGCTTGGGCGCCGCTTTGATCTCCGCTTCGCCGAATGGTGTGAGACTCAGGCCGACGCCATCGGCATCGGCGATCAGCGCGTGGAACGCTGCGGTCGGCAAGTTGCCGTCGAGCGGTACGGCCTCGATGTCGGCGCGACCGTGCAACACGTCCCAGCCGGCTTTTGCCATCGTCGCCGGCAAAACTAGTTTCTTCTTGTCGCTGCTTGCCATTCGATCTCCTCTCTGACTCGGTATTGTCGCAATCGTTATCGATGTGTCGGTGCGCGATCGAGCGGGTCGGTGGATGCGAGCTTTGCAGCTTGCGCCAGCCAGTTTTCGTCGAGTCCGACATCGCGGGCGGCGTTGAGAAACAGGGTCCAGGTTTCTTCGGTCAATGGGACGCCGTCGGCGCGACGCTGCGCGCGCATGCGCTGTTCGGGCTCGCCGGGCACCAGCGTTTCTTTCGCCGGCGGTGCTGCCTTCGCCTGCTTGACGTAGGCGACGTAGCGCATCGTTTCTTCCGGAAAGAAATTGTCGGGGTCGATGCGCGCGGGATCGATGTAGAGCGAGAACATGCCGTTCGCCATGCGCCGATCGAGCGATGCGCAGCCGTTACCGGTCAGTGCACCGCCGAGAATTTCGCACATCAGCGCAAGGCCGGAGCCTTTGTGATCGCCGAACGCGCGCAACGCGCCGGTGCCGGTACGTATGTCGCGCTTGCCCGTCTCGCGAAAGTTGCCGTACAGCAAAGTCGAATCGTCGCTTGCCTCGCCGTCCGGGCCGATCAGCGCGTTGCCCGGAATCGCTTTGCCGCCTTGACTCGCCACCAGCACTTTGCCTTCTGCCACGACCGAAGTGGCGAAATCCAGCACCAGGGGCGCGTGGCCGGGAATCGGGACCCCGACGCAGTAAGGCGCGGTGGAGAACCGCCGCTCGGTGCTACCGAACGGCGCGACGATGACGCTGCCACCGGCATTGACGAAGTGGATCGACACGAGCCCTTCGGCGGCTGCCATCTCGGCCCAGTCGCCGACGCGTCCCACGTGACCGGAGTTGCGCAGTGCCACCGCGGACAATCCATTGGCCTTGCATTTTTCGATGCCGATCGCCACCGCCTGCGGCGCCAGCGTCTGGCCGAAGCCGAACTTGCCGTCGAGGACTGCGATCACCGGCGTATCGACCAGGACGGCGACCTGTTGGTCGGCGACGACGTTACCTTCGCGCTGCATCTGAATGTAGCGTGGCACCCGCACGACACCGTGGCTGTCGTGGCCGGTCAAATTCGCGGCCACCAGGTAATGCGCGATACGATCGGCTTCCGCTCGCGAACATCCGGCGGAGTCGAACACGTCGGCGACGAGTCGTTCCAGATCGCCCGCGGCGACCGTGTGTTTTGCCATACCCATTGAGGTACCTTGTTCTTAAGCTGCGATTAGTTGGATTTGCGCAGGCGCGTCTTTGCGCGTGCGTCTCAGACGCGCGCTCGCGGCGTCGATTCAGCGGCCGACGTGTGTCGCTCAGCTTTGCCGCAAGCGCCAGGGCGTCCCGCTCCGCCGCTCACAGTGTATTTATCTTATGATTACGCGACGTACTGGGATCCCGCGGGGCATCCTAGACCGGTTCGCCGCCGAGGTAAATATCCGTTCGCTCGCTGTGCAGGCGCGACACGGCTCGGCTCTTCGACAGTTCACCAGCAGCAGCGCAGCGAGGATCAGAAAACCGTGAGAGAGAATAACGTCAAGTCGATCTGGAAGCAGGGCGGAGCGGTCATCAACGGATGGTTGGGCATTCCCAGCTCGATCTCGGCCGAGAACATGGCGCAGGCAGGCTGGGATTGCCTGACCGTCGATCTGCAGCACGGCCACATCGACTACCAGACCGCGGTGACCATGCTGCAGGCGATCAGCACCACCGGCACGACGCCGTTTGCGCGCGTGCCCTGGCTGGAACCCGGCATCATCCAGAAACTGCTCGACGCCGGCGCCTACGGGATCGTCTGCCCGATGATCAACTCGCGCAAGGAGTGCGAAGCGTTCGTCGGCGCGTGCCGCTATGCACCCGCTGGGTATCGCAGCTTCGGTCCGGTGCGCGCAACGTGGTACGGCGGGCCTGACTACTTCAAGAACGCGAACAACACTGTGGTCAGTATGGCCATGATCGAGACGCGACAGGCGCTGGACAACCTGGACGACATCTTGAGCGTGCCCGGTCTCGACTCGCTCTACGTCGGCCCGAACGATCTCGCGATCTCGCTGGGATACTCACCCTCGGGTGTGCCGACCGACGCGGAAGTAATCGAGGCGATCAAGACCATCGCTGCCGGGGCAAAACGCCACAAGATCGCTGCGGGTATTCATTGCGGCTCGACCGCGATGGCGAAGCAAATGATCGGCTTCGGCTTCCAGTTCGTAACGTTGCTTGCCGACAACGCGTTCCTCGCTGCGGCTGCCAAAGATGCCGTCGCGCAGATGCGCGAAGGCGGTGGTGCCGGCGTCAAACCGTCGGGAACCTACTGACGCAGAGTACCTGTCTGAATGCTTGCACCGGCGTCGAGCCGGTGCATCGAGAGGCCGGCCGCAAACGCCGGCCTTTTGTTTTATTGACCGCGTGTTTTACTTGACCGGGTTGGTTTGCTTGACGGGTGTTTTGCTTGACTGGGTGATCGCCATAGTCTTACAACCGCGTCTTACAACCGCGACAGCATTGCCGTTGCGTGATCGATTCGGCGTTTCCGAATGCGCATGCATTTGCGCGGCGCTCGACTTAGTCCGGCTCGCTAACTTTCCGTTTCAAGCCGCGGCCGCGGTTCATATATCAAT
>JBBRGM010000098.1:0-11913 GCA_038240725.1 Burkholderiales bacterium
GGAATCTTGAAGCGACTCATCTGTTGAATGAAGCGATAGAAGAGATGAGCAGTCGCCTTCTTGACGAGCGTCTCTCCTTCGCGCTTCGTCCGCTTCGCATACGCGACGTCGAAGCCTTGATTCCATACGCCCACCAGTTCGGGAATGAGCTCAGGCGGGTCTTGTAAGTCCGCATCAATCACCACTACTGCATCGCCATGCGAATAGTCGAGTCCCGCAGTCAATGCGATCTCTTTGCCGAAGTTGCGGCTGAGATCGACGATGGCCACATGCGGATCATTGGCTTCGAGTTGGCCAAGGATCATCAAGGTTTCGTCGGTACTGCCATCGTTTACGTAAACGATCTCCCAATTGAGCGACAGGCGGCGCAAGACGGCCGTGGTCCGCTTATGAAACTCGGGCAGCACTTCCTGTTCGTTGTAAACCGGAACGACGACGGAGATCGTCTGGCGCTCCTTGCTGGCCGTTGTTACATCGACCTCATTTCGATTTATCATGCTCGTTCCCGTCAACGCCTGCTTCAAGCGGGCGTAGTTCCGCTGGATGTGACTCGTCTTGTGGCAGCTTGCGCGAGACCCGAGCCATCGCTGGCTTCCGTTAATGCCGCTGCAGTCATGAGCTCGCTCACGCTGGGACCGCCACGCGACTGTCATCCTTAGCATCGATCACCGTGGGCTGCCCATTATTCCGCAGCGAGCGTTGAGCGGCGTCGAGGACCTTAACTACACGTAGGCCATCGTAGCCATCGCTCTTCGGCGGCGTGCGCGTTCTAATGGAATCGAGGAAATGCTGGCATTCAAGACGCAGCGGCTCTCCCACTTTCACGTAAGGTATGACGATATCCCCGAATCGCAAAGTCACATACTCAGCGAACGTGTCGTAGTCGGCGCCTTGCGCGGCTCCTTTGTCATAGATGCGGAGTTTTTCGGTGCCTTCGATGTCGTCGAACACGGCCATCTTCTTGCTGCCTACGACGATGAGTTTGCGGATCTTATGCGGATCCAGCCAGCTCACGTGAACGTGAGCCATGGATCGATCATTGAAGTTCATCGTCATGAACACGACGTCCTCGACGCCACGACGCAAGTAGCATTGTCCGCGCGCTGAGACGTCCGTAGGTTCGGCATCTAGCAGATACAGAATGGACGAGACGTCATGCGGCGCGAAATTCCAGAGCGCGTTCTCATCCGTGCGTACAGTTCCGAGGTTGAGCCGCTGGCTGTAGACGTAGTAGATGTCGCCGAGCTCGTTCGAGCGGATCAACTCGCGCAAGCGATTAACAACCGGATGGTATTCGAGCAAATGCCCGACCATGAGAATGCGATCCTTCAGCTCGGCCAGCTCAATGAGTTCTTCTGCTTGGGCAACTTCGAGAACGAATGGCTTCTCTACGTAAACATCTTTGCCATGCTGGAGCGCCTGCTTGCAGAGTGCGTAGTGGGTAGGGGCAGGGGTCGCAATGACGACCGCATGGATTTCGGGATCTCGCAGCACTGCCGCGAAATCGGTGGTCATGATTGTGCCGGGGAGTTGCGGTGCGAGGGCGTCCAGTCTCGGTTGAGACAGGTCGCAAACGTACTTCAAACGGCAATCCGGAATTTCGTGATAGTTGCGTGCAAGGTTCTTTCCCCAGCCCCCGACGCCGACAACTGCAACGGTAATCATTACTGTGCTCCTGTGGTTTCTAACTCGGCCCGCCCAGTCGAGGATGTGCGAGCAGCATCGCTCGGTGATCCAGACTCCTGAACAGAAATGTTTTGAATGGCATCCAGAATTGCTTGCGCCGCATTGCCTGGACCGAAGGAGGCTACCGCTGCAGGCGTGAAGTCCGCGCCCCCCCTGGGATAGCGCTCTTTCCAGAACGCGACGGCCGCGCGCAATCGCGCGGGATCTCCATCCGTCAAGACGTTAGCTTGTGCGTCAAGCGTTTCCACCCACTCGGTTTCTGAACGCAGCGTGACGCATGGGCACCCAACGAACAGAGCCTCTTTCTGAAGCCCGCCTGAGTCGGTTAGGCAGACCCGGGCGTTCGAGAGCAGCATCAAGCTGTCGAGATAACCTAACGGTTCCACGACTCGTAGCCGTGCGTTACCACCCCAATTCGGCAGAAGGGTGGAAAGGCGAGAAGCCGTGCGCGGATGCAGCGGGAAGATGAGCGGCAAATCGTCTCGGGCGATGTCGTCCAGCGCTCGGAGTATTGACTTGAGCCTGGCCGGATCGTCGGTATTCTGCGCACGGTGCAAAGTGACCACACCGTATCCACCAGCTTCGAGAGCGAGTCGAGATAAGACGCTCGAAGTACTGGCTGCCTGTGCGCGATAATGCAATACGCTGTCGTACATGATGTCGCCGGTCGACACTGCTCGCTCGGCACACCCCTCGCGGCGCAGATTCTCCATCGCCGTTGGTGTCGGCGCGAGCAACAGGTCGCTTATGTGATCTGCGACTAAACGATTGACCTCTTCCGGCATCCCTCGATCGAAGCTGCGCAAGCCTGCTTCGACGTGAGCCGTACGTAGCTTTAACTTACTCGCCGCGAGCACGCCCGCCAATGTTGAATTGGTGTCCCCGTAGACGATCGTTGTGTCGGGGCGTTCTTGCTCAAGAACGCGCTCGATGCCGATCATCATCGCGCCCGTCTGCTGAGCGTGCGTTCCCGAGCCGACGCCAAGGTGAAAATCGGCGACCGGCAAGTCGAGCTCGTCGAAGAATACGCGAGACATACTAGCGTCGTAATGCTGGCCCGTATGCAGTATGCGATGCTCAAGCTTCGTAACTCCAGGCCGCGCATTGTGGCGATCGATCGCACGGACCAGCGGAGCGATCTTCACGAACTGAGGCCTTGCCCCGATGATCGATAGCAGCTTCATGCGAGATAGAAGCTGGTGATGGCGTCGATCACTCGATCCATTTGGATAGAGGTGAGCTCGGGATAAATCGGGATGGCGATCGTTTCGGCGGCAGCGCGCATGGATTCCGGACTTTGCTCCGCCCGATATCCCAAGTCCTCGAAACATTTCTGCACATGCAGTGGGATCGGATAGTAGATTTCGGTGCCGATCCCAAGGGCGGCGAGGTGCTTGCGTAGATCATCACGGCGCCGCACGCGTAATACGTACTGATTATGTATGTGACGCGCGCCGGTGGCCTGCGGCGGAGTAGTTACATAACGGGTCAAATCCGCATGGCCCAACCTCGCGTCGTAATAGCTGGCATTGTGCTGCCGCTGCTTCGTCCAGCCGTCGAGGTACTTCAATTTCACGACAAGCACCGCAGCCTGCAATTCATCCAACCGAAAGTTACCGCCGACTAATGCGTGGTGATATTTCGGCTTGCCACCATGCGCGCGGAGTACCTTCAATCGTTCTGCCAGCGCCGGATCGTTCGTGGTGCACATGCCCCCGTCGCCGAAGGCCCCGAGGTTCTTGCTGGGGAAAAAAGAAAAGCATCCGATATCCCCGATGCTGCCTGCGCGTCTTCCGTCGGGCAATGCTGCGCCTATTGCTTGTGCGGCGTCTTCGATTACGCGTAGATCGTATGTGCGGGCCAGCTCCATCAAACCATCCATGTCCGCCATCTGACCGAACAGGTGAACTGGCACTAGAACTTTGATCACACCTCCGGTCTGACGATTGATCAGCTTCCCGTCCCGGCGTTCGCAATGCTCAGTGATGAAAGCAGCCACGCTCACCGTAGACAAATTGAAATTCGCGGGGTCGATATCGCAAAATACCGGTTTCGCGCCGAGACGAGTTACCGCCCCTCCAGTCGCAAAGAACGTGTAAGGGGTGGTAATCACTTCATCACCAGGCCCCACGCCCAGCGCCATCAAAGCGACCAACAAAGCATCGGTGCCCGAAGACACACCGATTCCAAACCGGCACTGTGAATATTGCGCCACTTGCTGTTCCAACAACTCCACCTGGGGGCCGAGGATGAATCGCTGCGCGTCACAGACTTCGCGCACTGCCTCCATTACTTCGTCCCGAATAGTTGCGTGCTGCGCCTTTAGATCCAACAGAGGAACAGGTGCCAGGGTGCTGCTTTCCATCGTTGCCGTTGACATGCAAAGTCTCCAATAACTATTGTTCGATCTGTTCGATCTGTTCGATCTGTTCGATCTGCTCGACGGTGCGGCCTATACGACGGTAGTGTCGCTTGCACGCAGGACATGGCGCCTCTTCGACGCCATCTGCAGACGTACTCAAAGGCAACTTGCAGCCGCAATAGCACACCCAGCCGGCAATGCGAGCCGGATTGCCGATGACCATCGCGAAATCAGGTACGTCGCGAGTCACTACTGCACCGGCGCCTATAAAGCAATAACGTCCGAGGGTATGCCCACAAACGATCGTCGCGTTGGCGCCGATGCTCGCGCCGCGCTTCACCAGTGTTTCTCGATATTCGTCGTGGCGAGGTACATGCGAGCGTGGATTGATCACGTTGGTAAATACCGCGGAGGGCCCGCAGAACACGTCGTCTTCCAGAATTACGCCGGTGTAAATGGACACGTTGTTCTGGATCTTTACGTTGGTGCCGATGCGGCAGCCAGGAGATATCACAACGTTCTGGCCGATGTTGACGCGCTCGCCTACGACGCAATCGCGCATGACATGAGAAAAATGCCAGATCTTCGTGCCATCTCCGATGACACATGGCTGATCGACATACGACGATTCGTGGACGTAGAAAGGCGAAAGAATATCCATCTATAAGGCCTGTTGTGCGTGATTAAGGGAAGGTGCAGCCGATACATTTGCGTGAACGCCCGTCGGTTCGGAAAACGTCGCACCGTGACGAACGACAAAATCGTCGACCGCGCGAATGACTTCATTGTTGTTTAGTGTCGTCGCCGCGAACTGCGATGTGTTCAGCACGAAAAAATCTCTATGAGCCGTCGTAAGGGTTGGCACGAGCCGCGAATAGCCCAGCACTTGCAAGGGCTGTACCTTGACCGCGCGGTTTATGTGCATTGCCCGTACCTGCATCGAGTCGAAGTCAGGAAACATTGCACGCAAACCAGCAACGAACAAGTTGCGCAAATCTTCGTCGGAGGCGCGCAGCAACGGGTCGTCCGAATGCACATACTTCGGCAGGAAGGTCAGATGCTGACCTGCTGTTTCCGTCGTCGAAACGAGATTGCTCATGCCGATGATGCCGGTGAACGGAACACGGTCATCGGCGATGTTGACGACGTAGTAGGGAACAAGCGGATGGTCCGTGACCAGGACCATGCAGATAACGCCCAGATATTCGACTTTGGCGCCGTCCGGTCGATCGAACCTGCACAACCTGTTGTCTGTCACCGATTCGAGCGCGTTCATCGGGCCGGTGAACACCACTTTGTCGAAATGCTCGAACTTGCCGTCGCATTCGATTACCAGCCCGCCATCCGGAGAGGGTTCGATTTTTCGAACAGCCACTTCCGTGCGAATTGTTCCGCCGTTATTCAAGATGCGACGTTCGAGGCGCTGCAAAACGGTCTTATAGCCCCCCGATACGTGTCCGAGCTGCTCTTTTTGCGTCGATGGATCGCGAGCAGAAAACATGCGCTTGATGTACGACCAGATGAACACGGCCGAGACGCGCTGATAGTTTTCTCCCAACTTGGCCAACAAGAGCGGACGCCAGATCTTTTCGTATGTAGAGCGTCCGCACAGCTTGTACAACCACTCCCCCACCTTTATCTGCTCGAGTCGGCGCCAATCATTAATACGGGCGCAGTACAGAATGGTGAACGCGAGCCGCATCTTGCCGAACAGACTGACTGGAGGAAACCGAAGAAAATCCAGCCCGCTGCTCATTGAGTGGAACGTGCGATCTACGTAGAACCCGGTGAGGGTGCGCGCCCAGCGCAATTGCTGCTCTAGCCCGATGTCGCGGATGAATCGGATCAAGCTGCTGTCGGAGGGCAAAATGACGTGGTAGAAACGGTCCCAGTCGAAGTCGCCGTAGTCGTGCCAGGTGGCAAGGCCACCGAGACGGGTGTCGCGCTCCAATAGGGTGATCGAACGCCCGGGGCCGCTCAATCGTTCTGCTAGAGCGAGGCCGGTAAGCCCACCGCCGATGATTGCGATCTTCATGTGGCTGCGTTTCAGTCGTGAGATGCGATTAGACGGCGTATTCGATACGAACCGCGCGCTGCCATTCGATGGTGCGTGCGAGGCCCTGCTCAAGGGAGACCTTCGCCTCAACGCCTAACACCCGCGAGCACAAAGAGACGTCCGGCACCCGGCGACGAACATCGTCGTATTTCTTGTTGCTGAACGATTCGTAGGGCACGAACTTGATACGCGGCTGCGCCGATGGATTCACTAGCTTCCAAGTCAGATGAGCAAGATCGAGAATGGTGACTTCGCTGGTACTTCCGATATTGAAGATCTCTCCATTTGCCTCGGGTTTTACGACAGCCGCGTAGATACCGGCCACAGTGTCGGTGACGAACGTAAAGCTGCGCGTCTGCAGACCGTCACCATGGATCGGAATTTCTTCGCCATTGAGAGCGGCATCGATGAACACCGGCGGCGGTCCTCCCCACCAGCTCAGATGCTGGTTCGGGCCGTAAGAGCCGAAGAATCGAAGCAGGGTGACAGGAATGCCGTAGCTGTCTTGATAAGCCAAGGCTAGATGCTCATCGAACAATTTCGAAACGGCATAGGACCAGCGCGGGACTTTGGACGATCCAATCACGCAATCATCGCCTTCCGCAAACGGAAGTTTAGGATTGCGGCCGTAAACATCGGAGGTCGATGCCAACACGCACTTACATTCATTGCGCACTGCGAAGTCGAGCGCATTTTCGGTGCCCCGAAAGTTGATGCGCAGGGTATCGATCGCTTTGCCGTAGCGGGGGATCTTGAACGCCGCCAAGTGGACGACGCAATCGATATCGCTGTCGAGATCCGTGAATGCGTTAGCGTATGTGATGTCTCGTTCCAAAACTGAAAACCCGGGTTGCCGAGATGATGGGCGATATTCTCGCGCCTCCCCATCGAAAGATTGTCGATTCCTACCACCTGGTGGCCGCGAGCCAATAACTGATTGAGCAGGTTAGACCCGAGAAACCCGGCGACACCCGTGACTAGAATTTTCTTCGGCATACTTTGGATCCGATTGTTAGTTGAGAGCTCCGGTGCAATACCGGATGGTTAGGGGAGCGATCGCACTGCGCGGATCGCTACTGATCTTCTTTCTTGTGTGTCGACCTGAAGATGCCGCTAGCGAGATGAAAGATCTCTTCGAAATAGCTCTTGCTCTGCAGCGATAGGATGCCGAGACTGATGAGCTGAATCGCCAGCATCAAGGCGAGCATGCCGATCAAGAACGTGTGCGGCGACTGGGCATACGCTGCGCTGACCGAGGCAGAAGCGCGTTCGAACACGTCGCTGTACTGGGTCAGCAGCGCGTATTGACGCCGAAAATGTACTAGCGTCCATGCGTTGACATACAGCGCGAAGAGCAGCAGCGTCAGTCCGGGAGCGATGAAGTACATCACCGGTCTAAACAGAAAGCCGGAGACAACGATTGCGGCGGTGTGCCGCGCAATGCGCATGCTGGAGCGACGTTGGTCTTTCTTGGTGTTCGACGCGCCCCAGTCCAGGTGTGCCGGAATTTCCTCGATGCGCGCACCCAGCATTTGCGCCTTGTATAAGATCTCGGGCATCACATCCATGCCCATCGCGCGCAGATTCAAGGATCGCAGGAAGCGCGCATCGTATACGCGCACCATGCTAGTAAGTGTTGAGAAATGGCCCTTCACCGAGACGGATAGAAATCGGTTCGCCCAGGTACTTAGTATCCGCCGGATCCACGGTACGTTCGAGACGCGGCCCCCCTTCATGTACGGTGAGGTCAGCACGATCTTCGCGCTCGTTGCGCAAATACGGTCTAGCAGCCGGCTGATGTGGTCAGGGCTGTAGCTCAAATCCATATCTAGCATCACTACGTAATCGCCACGACAATTATTCGCCGCAAGCCGGAATGCTTGGCCCAAGCCGAAATTCGTCGCATGGTGGTAAACGCGGACGTTATCGTGCTTGGCGGCAAACCGTTCTGCCAATTCCCCGGTGTTATCTACACTCCCATCGTTGACGACTACCATCTCCCAGTTGTAGTCGTGCTTCAACGTTTCCATGTACTGATGAACGCGGGTCAGACTGGTCTCGATGATCGATGCTTCGTTGTAAGCCGGCATGACAATGGAAACCATGAGTCTCGATCCCGCGGAATCGTGCGCGGACGGAAGCTCTTCGGCGTCGATATGTTCGGCGCTCGGTGACTCGGGCATTAGCCTGATCGGGGTCGTGGTTGCCATAAGTTGGGAAGGCGTGTCGATGTCGTGATTAGAATTCGTGATGGCTCGCTTTATAACTCCCTCCCCAAATAGCGGCGAGGATTGTCACGACTTGTTCTCTCTGTTGGTTCGCATTGCACTTCTGCTCGGTTTGCCTATCATGGCGATACGTGGAAGTAGACTGCTGACCGCGTTTTGAAAGAGCGACAAAGACCGACACCGTCGCCGCCGCGCAACTGACGTGACGATGAGTTGTTATCTCGGTCAACGGCTGGAAGTCTCACCCGTACTCAATTGTGACCACGGCGTTCAACGTTGGTCGTACCGATGTTCGGTGCGTAGAATGTAGCCGAGGCGTGCTCGTGCGAACCGCATTCGTCCAAATTAAGATTCGATAAATCTGAAACCAGCATGACCACGAAACCAGTGCTTGTACATACGGGAAATCGAGCTGATCCTCGCAACGATGGCGGCAGGCGCAGCGTACCTTGGCGCATCGTGATTGCTTCTGCGGTAACAGCAATCTTCATCGCACTCACGGTCGCGTCGTTTACGAACCGCTCTACAAATGGATTCGTGGTTTGGAGCGATGGAGTAGCGTATTTTCTTTATGCGCGCTCAGCGGTGATTGATCATGATTTCGAAATCACCGACGAGTACGACTATCTCGATAAGGCCATCCCCGGTCAGTCGAAAGCACTCGAGCCTCTGCGAAAGTGGTCGAGCCGCCGCGCGGATGGAACGCTGCAGGCGCCCTGGCCGCGAGGCGCTGGCTTGATCATGACTCCGTTCTATGCGGCCGGATATGCAGCCGAGCTCGCCATAGCGGCGTACTCAGGTCGTCCGGCAAATTCATATGGTGTGATACCGCAAACCGGGTTCATTCTTGGATCGGTGGCTTTTGGCCTTCTTGGGTTTTGGTGTTTGTTCCTACTATGCTGCGAGGTCGCTCAGACGAGGATCGCCTACCTCGCGAGCCTGGGCGTCACGCTGGGCGGGCCAGTCGTGTTCTATGTTTTGTTCAATCCGAGCATGGCGCACGCCTCTTCGTTCGGACTGATTGCTTTGCTGACGTTGGTATGGATTCGGGCGTGGAAGCTGGGCCCTACGGCAGCCACGATGGTTGCGCTGGGCCTCATCTTAGGGATTGCCGCAACAGTGAGATATCAAAACGCTGTTTTCGGGATCATGCTCGCCGCGCTGGTGCTGAAGGAGATCAACCGCAGCGGTCTTGCGCTCGCTTCGCTGCGCGCGGCTATCGGGCTAGTAGCATGCTGTGTCCCGGTAGCGCTTATTCTCGGCGGCCAATTGATGATGAGCGCTGGTCAACAAGGCTCCCAGGTCACCGTCGGACAGTATCCGATCGATCTCGCTTCACCGTACTTCATAGATGTCTTGATCTCTTGCCGGCATGGGGCGTTTCATTGGGCCCCAGTCTTAGCGGTTGGCGTGCTTGGCCTGTTCTGGAAACTGACAGACACAGGTGCAACCCGCGACGACAAGGGGTTGGTCGTCGTGCTGCTCGCTACTCTAGTTGCGCACGCTTATTTGATCGGCGGGCTAAGCTTGACTACCGTCGCATACGGCAACAATCCGCCACCGCCCGGTTGGTTGCATCATTGGGACGACGCTCCCTCCTTTGGCATGCGCTATCTCACGGAATGCGCTCCAGTCTTTGCGCTGGGCTTGGCTTTTCTGATGCAGGCTACACGGCGGTATGTCGGCCTAGCTGTTTGGGTCGTCGCACTGACGTTCCTGGCTACCTGGAACGCGCTGCTGATAGTGGCCTATGGACTTGAGACAGTTAGTCGATCCGGATGCCTTAGCTATTTCGATATGCTCAAAGGTTTCTCGGCTATCTTCCGCGCACTACTGCATCGCATCTAGTTTGTCCTTGCGACGTCTGCGTTCATAGTCGCCAACGACAAAGGGCTAACCCCCAGTTGGTATGGACCATCGCTTGGTGCTTTCGATCTGCGTCAGGCTTACTGCGGATACGGAGAGCTCGCTCGATAACTCAAAGCCGCTTCTAGCTCGAGAGGATGTACGTTCCAATCATTGCCACTGACATTAACATGACAGTACTCCGGTTATGCCTTGTAGGAGCTTAAGCTCTCGCAAATTGCACCTGGAGACACAGTGACAGACGGCATTGGCAGCACCAAGTTTCAATCTGACGAAGACGGCAATGTTGCGTCTTCGCAGGCAGCCGCCAAGAGGATGGACGCGGCACTCAAGCATGGACGAACTACAGTGTTTATGTCCCTACTGGAAGATGTGATACGAACCCAAGGTGGGTTTGGGCTTGCTGCTCGCGCGTCTGGACTCAATCGGACAGCGCTATACAGGATTGTCTCGAGTACTGGAAACCCTGCCTTGAACACCCTTGTTTCCCTACTAGCGGCAGTCGGACTCAGGCTATCAATCAAGCCACTCAAGCGTGCAAAAGCTCGAGGCAACGCTATTGGCGAGACGCCCGATCCCGAATCCGGGGCACAGTGATAGCGAGCGCGACGAACGTGCAGCCCGCGATATCGCGACAGAAGCAGAACGGTCAATATCGAGCTCAGCTATGGCCGGCGAGCGCGAGTTCGAGAACGCGCTGACGGTAAGGTGATCTCAGCTGACAGGTAAGCGGAGTCGACGGATACATCAGAGTCGGACAGACGATCATTGCTGAGGCGGATTGCAACGTAGTCCAGTTGCTCCCAGCATCGCCATCTGGCTTTACGACGTCGCTAACAACAGTCCAGTGACGTTCATAGACGCGTAGGACGTGCGCAAGTACTTTGCGACTCGGCGCACAACGTGGCGTTGCTTTTATCCGACGCCGCCGCCAGTACTGTTGCGAAGCTCGATTTCACCGACTGCGGCTTGCTACGTCGGGTCGGCCTAAACTCCGCGGTGCTGTGAATCCCGGAAATAAGCGTGTCGCCTGCACGACGCACTACGAACTCTTGAATTCGACAGAGGTAATTGAATGGACTTTCTGGAAGCCCTGCATCATGTAGCACGCGTTGGAAGAAAATCCGTATCAGAGGTTACTCATCCGGCCTCGCTTGAATACATGTCATGAGAGTTTTAGTCACCGGCTGTGCTGGTTTCATTGGAATGCATGTGGCGCGGCGGCTGCTGGACCGTCGAGATCAGGTCACGGGCATCGATGATCTCAATGATTACTACGAACCCGCGCTGAAGCGCGCCAGGCTTGCGCGACTTCAAGCCGATCCTGGATTTACTTTCCAGAAGATCGATATCGCAGATAGCGCGGCGGTGAGCGAGTTATTCGCTCGCGGTAAGTTCGATCGTGTGGTGCATCTCGCCGCACAAGCCGGCGTACGTTATTCATTGAAGAACCCGCACGCTTATATTCATAGCAATGTAAGCGGGTTTCTCTCGATACTGGAAGCATGTCGCCACTTCGGCTGCGACCACCTGGTGTATGCCAGTACGTCAAGTGTTTACGGCGCCAGCCGCAAAATCCCATTTAATGTTCACGACAACACCGATCATCCCATTAATTTGTACGCCGCGAGCAAGAAGAGTAACGAGCTCATGGCCCACTCTTACAGTCATCTGTTTGGGCTGCCCGTAACCGGCTTACGCTTTTTTACCGTCTA
>JBBRGM010000099.1:0-11864 GCA_038240725.1 Burkholderiales bacterium
TCTCGACGCTGCCGTCCGCGCGGATCGCGACGGTGACCATCACGGTGCCGAACGTACCTTCGCGCCGCGCCTCGTCCGGAAAATTCGCCGTACCCACGCGTTCGATGCGCTGCCGCCAGCCGTCCAGATACTCGGCTTCGACCGCGCTTTGCGTGCGCGCGCCGAGAAATTTGCGCTTCGGCAATTCCTGATACGCCTCCCATTCCCGCGCGATCTGCGCTTCGAGCCGCGCGATAGCGAGATGCTCATCGGGCAGCTCCGTTACATGGGGCGAGTCGTTGGGCAATGCTTGTTCGCGCGGCGCGGGAACCGGCTGGCTATATTGGTCGCCGGGTTTGAGCTGGGTCAGCAGGCGCTGCGCCTGCGCTTCGAGCTGCTCCAGGCGCTTGGCTGCCAAAGCCAGCTCAGCATCGGTCGGCATGTTCGGCAGCGCGGGCATGTTGGTCTTGGCGCGGCGCGGCGCGGTTGTATTGCCGCCACCATCGAGGTCGGCTTGCGCAAGCGCATCCGCTTTCACCGGACGCGTGGCCGACTTGCCATTGACCAGCACCACTTCGATGGCAGCCGGCGCCTGTTTGAAATCCAGTGCATCCGGGTACGCGAAGGTAATCAGCAGCAGGGTGGAATGAACGACGAGGGACAGCGCGATCGCGACCGTGACAGGCCCATTGTTAGGCGGCGACAGAAGCGCGTCGAGATTTTTGAAGTCGGGTTTAGCGACCCGGCGCGCGGCCGCGTGAGAGATCGGCAATGCTGACGAGGCTGCAGTCAAGTTGGCGTATTGTATGGAAGATAGATCGACCTGTCACAGCGCACCCGCCGATGCAAGACCGCGCATTCCGATACTGCCCTTGCCTGCTCACGCAGGCCCGCAATATTCGGCGTGAAACGTAACCTCCAATAAATCGATATCGGAAATCCTAAGGGAAACCTTAGCACCCGACTCGAGCAACGGCACCGATGGTACGCGCGCAATCAGCGGGATTCCATCGATCTTCAGCAAGTTGTCGCGCAGTACTTCGGCATCGATCGTATCGATCGCTTCCTGCTGCAGCCAGCGCAGGCACCAGTAGCGCTCCATGCCGCGCTGAAAGTCCGCATATGTTTCGTACGCCGCCTCGAAGTCGCGCATCGCGGTGAGGATCGGCTCGCCGCCTGCGGTATAGGGCGCCGGTTCGTTGCGATGCCAAGCGATGAGCTGGCGCTGGTTGACCAGATCGACATAGCGGCGCAGCGGCGAGCTGGCCCACATGTACTGGGCCACGCCGAGTCCCTGATGCGCCGACGGAATCGTCGACAAGCGCACCTTGCCGTTACCTTGCGCGCGATAAATTGCCGGCACGCCGGCCTCGGCGAGATTGCGTCCCCATTCCGAATTGACCAGGATCATGAGCTCGGCAACCAGCTTGTCTGCGGGCGCGCCGCGCTTGCGCTCGACGATGCGCACGCGCTCGTCGTCGCCTACGTAGAAGTTGTAATCCATCTGCACCGCGCGCAGCGGCTCCGGCCGTCCGCGTCCGGACTCCAGCACTGTCGCGAGCTCCCACAACACCTTCAGCTCGGCGGCAAACGGCATCGGCGCGAGCTCCGCGCTCAGCGTCTCTTCGTTGAACCACTTCTCCAGCGAATCGTGACGCAGGTTCGCAGCGATGTGCAGCTGCTCGAGCTCAGTCCGCGTGCCGCGTATCGATAGATCGGAGGCGACTTGCAAATACAACGAGAGCGACGGACAAATGCGCCCCTCGGCCAGTGAATACGCCTCGATCACCGCGTCGGGCAACATGGTAATTTTCGCACCCGGCAGATATACCGTGGACAGACGGCCGACTGCCTCGTCGTCGAGCGGCGTGCCGCACAGAACGCCCGCGGCCGGCACCGCGATATGAATGCCGATCTCCCAGCCGCCCGGCACCGGCGTTACCGAAAACGCATCGTCGATTTCGGTAGTCGTGATGTCATCGATGCTGAACGCCTGCGCTTTCGCGGTCGGCAAATCCATCAACGGCGGCGCAGCGCCATCGCTGATGAAACCGGTGCCGCGCGGGAAATGCTCGAACAGGAAGCGGTTGACGTGGTATTCGTGCGTCGACGGTATCGCGCCGCACTTTTCCAGCAGGCGCAAAGTAGACAAGCGGAACTCTGTAGCGGCCTCTTCCATTGCCTTCACTTCCACGGTGTTGCGGTCGGGCTTGTACAAAAGCTCAGCGAGTCGCGGGCGAAACGATTCCGGCAGCTCGAAGCGGCGCAGCTGCTCGACGTACTCGGCTTGTTGTACGGCTTGCAGACGTTTGCGCTCGACGCTTGCGAGCGCGGCTTTCAATGCATCGGCCGGCGCCGGGCGATAGCGCCCCTTGCCCTTCTTGTAGAAATACATCGGTGCGCCGTGCAGACGAATGAGCAGCGCGGCGGCTTCGCGCTTGCTGGGCGCATGGCCGAAATAGTCGCGCGCCAGCGTCTCGTAGCTGAACTCGTCGGCGCCGCAGCATTCCCACAAAAAATCGAGATCGATGTCTTCGGCGGCGCGCTGCGCCTGCTCGAGAAAACCGGCCAGCGCATCGTCGAAGCGAAACAGCACATTCGAGGATTTGATCTTGCTGCGTTTGCCGTGCGGCGCTTCGACCTGCAATGAGCTGTCGTTGTCAGCCAGGATCGAGCCGACTCGGAAGCTGCCTTCTTCTTCGTAATAAACGTTCATACCGCTGCACGGATGTGGACTTGGAGATGACGCGTCAAGCAAAAGAAAAACCCGCCGACTCGGCGGGTCGAAAAATTATAGCCACGGGAATTATACCCGGGTGTCATCGCCGCTATTTGATGCCGGCAAATTTCAGCACGCCGTCGAGGTGCTCGCCGAACTCCTTGAAGCCGTGATCGCTGCCTTGCACGACCAGTTGTTTGGCGCCGGTGTATTTCTGCACGGCGTCGCGATAGTCGAGCACTTCGTCGCCGGTGGTCACCAGCAGGTAATAGCGTTCGAGCCGGGTCGGGCGCTCGACCTCCATCGCCTGCAACTCATCCAGGTGGGCGGCGGTCAGCTCGTATTTTTCGTGCGTATAGAGGTTCTCCTGCTTGCCTAGGTACGCGCGCAGGCCCTCGTATGGCTTGATCGCTGGATTCACCAGGACGGCGCGCAAGCCGAGCTTCTCGGCCAGATAAGTTGCGTAGTAGCCGCCGAGCGAGCTGCCGACCAGGGTGACCCCGCGCGGGGGTTGCGTACCGATCTCCTTGCGCAACATCTCGGCCGCAGCGGCGGGTGAATACGGCAACGCCGGGCAGGAAAACTCGGCCGCACGCCCCATCGCTTTCAAGCGGTCGTGCAGCAGCTGCGACTTGTGCGACGCCGGCGAGCTGTTGAAGCCGTGAATGTAGATCAGCATGAACCGCCCAATGGATGAATGAAATGCTGCCGCTCGCGAATCGCTTCGCTCGCGTGTACCGTTAACCGATGCTCAGAGGACTTGCGGCGTGCGGCACACTGCGAAGTGAAGCGATAGCGCCGATGTCGCGCTGACGAACTAGAACGCTGCGGCTGCGCCGTCCGATCGAGGGTCGGCTGCAGCTTCGAACACGCCATGGCGGTCACGAACGGCAATGCCGGCGTGACCGACCGACTCATCGAACTCCCCCAGGCTTTCTACCACGTGGCCTTGGCTCCGCAGCGCTGCTGTGACGTCGGCGCCGAAGCGCGCTTCGAGCTTAAGCGTATCCGACGGTATTCCCCAGGTTCTTCCCAGCAGCCAGCGCGGCGCAGTAACGGCCGCTTGTGCATTCTCACCCAAAACGGCGTAGCGGGTGAAAATTGCTGCCTGCGTCTGCGGCTGCCCATCGCCGCCCATGGTTCCGTACACCATGGTGCGCCCGTCTTGCAGACGCGCGGCTGCCGGATTCAGCGTGTGGAATGGCTTCTTGCGCGGACGCAATGCAAGCAGACGATCGCGATCGAGGCTGAACGACGCGCCGCGGTTTTGCCACACGATGCCGGTATCGCCGACGACAACGCCGCTGCCGAACTCGTGATACACGCTTTGGATAAACGATACCGCCAGTCCAGTGCGATCGATCACCCCCATCCACACCGTATCGCCGGGCTGCGTTGGATTCCCCCAGGGCGCCGCAACCTTCGCATTCACACGCGCGGCGAGCTGCGTCAGCGACGCTTCGCTCAGCGCAGCCTGCGCATCGAATCGATGTTCCGCAGGGTCTGCGATGTGCTGGTCGCGAATGTCGAAGGCCAGCTTAGTTGCCTCGACCGTGAGATGGATGCGCTCTGCGGTGCTGAGCTTACCTGCATCGACGTGCAGGCGATCCAGCATGCCGAGAATCAGCAGCGACACCAGACCTTGCGTCGGCGGCGTCAGGTTGTAGACATCGCCGCGGCTGTGTCTGAGATGCAACGGCGTGACCACAGCAGCGCGATGCTCGTTGAGATCCTGCAGCGTAAGCGGCGCACCGAGCGCGGACAGCGCGCTTGCCAGATCGCCCGCCAACGCGCCGCGATAGAAACTGTCCAATCCGTCTTGCGCCAATCGGCGCAGCGTGCGGCTCAGCGCGGGCTGCTGAAAACGTGTGCCGGTTCGCGGCGCCTTACCGTCGATCAGATAGGTGCGGCTGAATCCCGGCTGCTCGTGTAATTCTGCGAGCTTGGCAGCGGTCGACAAATACTGGCTCTTGGTGACGGGAATACCATCTTCGGCGTAACCGATCGCATCTTCGAGCAAACGCGTGAGGGAAACTTTGCCGCCCATGCGCTGCGCGATCGCCAAGGCTTCGATCCAGCCGCCGATCGTGCCGGCCACGGTGTTCGCCGCCATCGGTCCGCGAACCGGGATCGACCCGAGACCTTCACGCTCATAACGCTCGATATTGGCCGTGTTGCCCGCACGGCCGCACGCATCGATGCCGATGGGCGCTGCGTCGGGCGGCACGATCAGCCAGAAGCCATCGCCGCCGATGCTGTTCATGTGCGGATAAACCACCGCGATAGTGGCCGCGGCGGCGACCATCGCTTCGATTGCATTGCCGCCATCGCGCAACACCGCGAGCGCGCTTTGCGCAGCCAGTGCGTGCGGGGCAACAGCTACCCCGTTAGTGCCGTAGGTCGGATTCAGCATGAGTATCGGCGCGGCGAAGCGGAGAGGATCAGGACGGGCGGACGCGAATACTATCAGGATGCATCTTGCATCAGCCCGGCGCTCGTTGCAGAAAGCGCCGGCGGCTGGGCTTGAGCACAACGAGCGCGAGAAATGCGGTGAGGAAATTCATCGAGATGACCACCGCGAAGACGATCGTCCAAGTTCCTGTGGTTTGATACAGCAGCGCCGCGAGCGGACCGCCGAGAATCGAGCCGACGCCTTGCGCCATGTACAGAAAGCCGTAATTCGTCGTTGCATGCGCAGGTCCGAAGGTATCGGTCAACGTCGACGGAAACAGCGAAAAGATTTCGCCCCAGCCGAAAAACACCAGGCCGGAGAGCAGCACGAACAGTACCGCGTTCTCGCGCGTGAGCAACCACAGCGTCATCGCCACGCCTTCGAGCATGAAGGCGATGAACATCGTGTTCTCCCGCCCGATGCGGTCGGACACCCAGCCGAAGAACGGTCGCGTCAAACCGTTGGTGAAACGATCCAGAGTCAATGCGAGGGGCAGCGCCGCCAGGCCCATGACAGTCACCTGTGCAACGCCGAAGTCGCGCGCAAATGCCGCCATCTGAGAAATGACCATGAGACCGGAGGTCGACATCATCGCCATCATTACGAACATGAGCCAGAAGAGGCCCGTCTTCAGCATCTGCCTCGGCGCAACGTTGCGCGTCTGTACGCTGGACGATAGCCATGTCGCGGACGGTGCATAGCCGACCGGCGGACGTTTCAACGCCAGCGCCGCAGCCAATCCCACCGCGCCGATCAACACGCCGAACACCGACAGCGTGCGCTCGTAGCCGACTGCGGCAAGACTGTTCGCGATCGGAAACGTGGTGAGGACAGCGCCCATGCCGTAACCCGCTGCGACGACGCCGGTCGCCAGCCCGCGCTTATCGGGAAACCACTTCACCATCAGCCCGATGACACCGATGTAGATGATCCCGGTGCCGATACCGCCCAGCACGCCGTAAGTCAGATAGAGCATGCCGAGATTGCTCGCGTGCGCGGCGAGAATCCAACTGGCGCCTGTGAAAATCGCGCCGGCAGAAAGCAGACGCCGCGGTCCGAATTTGTCGATCAGATAACCCTGTACCGGCGCTAGAAAAGTCTGCAGGACAATCAGAATGGAAAACGTGACTTGAATCTGTGCAAGGCTCACGTCGAGCTTGCCCGCGATCGGCTTGGTGAACAATGTCCACACGTATTGCGGACTCGAGATTGCCATCATGCAAACGACGCCGATACCAAGCTGCACCCAGCGCGTTGCACTCGTCGGCGCCGGCGCAAGCGCCGCCGGACTGTCTGTGGTCATGTCGGAATCCACTGTGTAGTAATGCCTCGCGTAGAAATCGACCTGTGTAGAACGCCGTGATGTAAAAATCCGCGGTGTAAAAATTCCCGGTGTAGAGAAATTCCCGGTGTAGAGAACAGGCTCGGTGATCGATTATGCAATAGCCATGCGGTCGAAGCTACCGCACTATGAAGCGCGATCAAGCGCGCACAAGCAAAGCGCGCTCGCCCAGCGGCGGTGCATGTAAGTATTTTTCCAGCGGCAGCGGCGTACGCGACTACTTACTGGTCAGCGCCCGCAGAATTTTTTCGTGAACGCCGCCGAAGCCGCCGTTACTCATGACGAGCACGTGATCTTGCGGTTGCGCTGCTGCAGCGATCGCTTGCACCAGCTGGTCGAGATCGGTGAAGCATGCGACCTTAGCGCCGAGGGTCGCAAGCGCAGCTTGCGCATCCCAACCCACGCCACCGGTGTAGCAGAACACCTGCTGCGCATCGGCGAGGCTCGGCGCGAGACTGTCTTTCATGACGCCGAGCTTCATCGTATTGGAACGCGGCTCGAGCACGGCGAGAATGCGCGCGCCGCCGACTTTATCGCGCAAGCCGGCGATGGTGGTTTGAATTGCGGTCGGATGGTGGGCGAAGTCGTCGTACACAGTGACGCCGTTCACCACGCCGCGCACTTCCATGCGTCGCTTGACGTTTTTGAACGTCGATAGCGAAGCGATGCCGCGCTCGACCGGCACGCCGGCGTGGCGCGCCGCAGCCAATGCGGCAAGCGCGTTGTCGCGATTGTGCTCGCCGAGCAGATCCCAGCGCACGCGGCCCAGCCGCTTGCCGTTCAACGACACGTCGAAGCCGCCGTCGCGCTCGACTGCACCGGCGAGCCAGCCATCTTTCGCGCTGAAGCGTTCCACCGGCGTCCAGCATCCGCGCTCCAGTACGCGCGTAAGACTTTCATCGCGGCCGCTCGTCACCAGCAGGCCACTGCGAGGTACGGTGCGTACGAGGTGATGAAATTGCGTTTCGATTGCGAGCAGATCCGGAAAAATATCGGCGTGGTCGTACTCGAGATTGTTGAGGATGGCGGTGCGCGGATGATAGTGGATGAACTTCGAGCGCTTGTCGAAGAACGCGGTGTCGTACTCATCGGCTTCGATGACGAAGAACGACGAGCGCGTCAGGCGCGCCGACAGTCCGAAGTTTTCCGGCACGCCGCCCACGAGAAATCCGGGATCGAGGCCGCTATCTTCCAGCAGCCAGGCGAGCATCGAAGTCGTCGTGGTTTTTCCATGCGTACCGGCGACCGCGAGAACCCACTTGTCGCGCAGCACTTGTTCGTACAGCCACTGCGGCCCCGACGCGTAGGGCAGATTGCGATCGAGAATTTCTTCCATCAACGCATTGCCGCGCGAGATGACGTTGCCGATCACGAACAAGTCCGGCTTCAGGGCGAGTTGCGCCGGGTCCCAGCCTTCGATGAGCTCGATGCCTTGCGCTTCGAGCTGCGTGCTCATGGGCGGATAGACATTGGCATCGCAACCGGTCACCCGATGACCCGCTTCCTTCGCGATCACCGCGATGCCGCCCATGAACGTGCCGCAAATTCCGAGTATGTGAATGTGCATAGATTCAGTCGATGCAAACGGCGAAGATTGCTTGCCGTGTTTCTAGCGCTGACCGTCGCGCGGATCGGCGCATCGATCAGTAGTGGAAGAACTGCGCCAATGCATTCTCGGCAATGCGCTCTCCCCATTCCTGTACGAAGTGGCCGGCTTCGCGCACTTCCATCGGCTCCGGGCAACCGCGAATCTCCTTGTTCAACGCGCGCATGGCGTTTACGCCGAGAACCGGATCCTGCATGCCGATCGCCATGAAGCTCTCGCCGCGCCATTTCGTACGAAGCCAGTCACGCGCGGCGCGCGCAGTAACGGCGTCAGGCGCGTCCGGCTGTTCCGCCACTAAATTCGGAAACCGGCGCACGCCTGCTTTGTAATGCACGTCCGGAAACGGCGCGTCGTACGCATCGCACTCATTCGGTGTGAGGTGAGGACACGCGCGCCCCAACAATTTGCCGACTTCCATGTCCGGATGCTGATTCGCCCAGTCGCGCCAGGCGAGAAATCCTCCCGGCAGCTGATCGCCGGTCGCGAGCATCGTGTTCATTACGAGCAGACGCGTGATGCGTTCCGGCAGTGCCATCGGCAAAGTCAGTCCCAGCAGGCCGCCCCAATCCTGCACGACCAGACACACATTGCGCAGATCGAGCGCCTCGATAAAAAACTTTAGCGAGTCACGGTGAAAATCGAACGTGTACGTCTCTTCGTCGACCGGTTTGTCCGATCGTCCGAAGCCGAACAGATCCGGCGCGAGCGCGCGATGGCCTGCATTGAGGAACACGGGAAGCATGCGCCGGAATAGATACGCCCAGGTCGGCTGGCCGTGCAGACACACGAACACGGTATCCGCATCGCGCGGCCCCGCATCGACGTAATGCATACGCATGCCCGCGTACCCCGGCAGCCGGTCGATGTAATGTGGCGGATACGGGAAATCGGAAATGCCGGCAAAACGTTCGTCCGGCGTGCGAAGAATTGCGGGCATCGATTCGATTCTACAGGAGGCGGCTCTTGTCGCCGGACTGGAAACCTTGCAGCGCAGGAGCGACGCCACGGCCGAGCGCGAGGACTTTGAACAGCTCGCCCATCTCCGCCGGGCTCAACAGCTTCTGCGCTTGACTCGCCAGCGGCGCATACGACGCGACATCGGTTGCGGGGGTTTGCTCGAGCAGATCGGTGATCCCCAAATTGATCAGGAATTGCGCTTGCGTCGTGTATCCCAGCAAACTCATGCCTGCCGCAATGCCCGCGCCCGCGATCGTGCTGAAATCGACATGCGAGGTAATGTCTTGCAGACCGGGAAGATAAAATGGGTCATCGTGCATGCGGTGACGAATGTGGCACATCAATGTTCCCTGACTGCGCTGCGGGTGGTAATACTCGCCGGCGCCGAATCCGTAGTCGATCAACAGGAGCACGCCTTGCTGCAGCATTGCGGCAAGCGAGCGCACCAGCGCAGGCGCGTTCAAGTTGATCTCGCTGATATACGGTGGAGCTGCAGCGATTTCCAGCGCCCGCGTGCGCAACGGACCAGCGGGGAGCTCGCGCTGCTCCCAAACCAGCGTGTTGTTGTGCCAACCGACGCCGCGTTCGAGCATGCGTTCGTTTTCCCACGCCACCACATGCGTCGGCAGCGCATCGAAAACCTCATTGGCCAGGATCACGCCGCTAAAGGTATCGGGCAGCGCGTCGATCCAATGCACGCGCTCGCTCAGATGCTTCGGCAGTTCGACAAGGCGTTCCTGCTGGCGCTCGCGCAGCTCCGCACTCACCTCGAGGATCCCGTATCGACGCGGCAACTGATTCATCTCCGCTAGCGATGCGAGGACATCTGCGGCCATACGTCCGGACCCGGCCCCCAGCTCGAGCACGTCGCCGCCGGTAGCACGCAGCACTTGCGCGACTTGACGGGCCAGCAGCTGACTGAACATCGGCGAGATCTCGGGCGCCGTCACGAAGTCGCCGGCGTCGCCGAATTTGGTGGAGCCGCCGCTGTAGTAGCCTAGACCCGGAGCGTACAAGGCAAGCTCCATGTAGCGCGCAAATGTGATCCAGCTCGTTCGCTGAATTTCACGCGCGATCAAGTCGACCAGACGCGCGCTGTGTGCGAGTGCCAGAGTGCTGGGCGCGAGGGCCGAGGGAAATGCGCTGAGCAAAGTAAGCCCGGGGCGAAAGTGGCAATCGGCTAGAATTCTACTCGACACCAGGAGCAGGTCACCTAAGAATGGATGAAAAGGTAGTTTTGATTACCGGCGGCGCGCGCCGCGTAGGCGCGGCGATGTGTCGCATGCTGCACGCAAGCGGCGCGCACTTAATGCTGCATTACCGGTCTTCCGGTGACGCCGCACGTGCGCTGCAAGCCGAGCTCAACGCGACGCGACCGGACTCGGTTGCGTTGATTCAGGCGGACTTGCTCAATATCTCCACCTTGCCGAGCCTGGTGAATGAAACGGTTCAGCGCTTCGGCCGCATGGATGCTCTGATCAACAATGCGTCGAGTTTTTTTCCGACGCCGATCGGCGAGATTACCGAAGATTCCTGGGACGATCTGGTCGGCACCAACCTCAAGACGCCGCTGTTTTTGTCGCAAGCCGCTGCACCGCATCTGAAGCGCACGCATGGCTGTATCGTCAATATCGTCGATATCCATGCCGATCGCCCGATGAAAAGTTACGCCGTGTACAGCGCTGCGAAGGGCGGACTGATGGCGCTGACGCGATCGCTTGCGGGCGATATGGGGCCGGAGGTGCGCGTCAACGGCGTGTCGCCCGGCGTGATCTTGTGGCCCGAGGACGACCGCTGGTCCGATGAGCTCGCGCGCCAGCGCATCATCCACACGACGTTGCTCAACCGCGTGGGTGAGCCGGAAGACATCGCACGCACCGCTCGCTTTCTTATCTACGATGCGCCCTACATCACGGGGCAAGTCATCACGGTCGACGGCGGCCGCAGCATTCATCTCTGAGCATCAGGCATGGGACCGCAGAAGCAAGTCTACGAAGCGAACAAGCTGCAAAAGCGGCTGCGCCGTTTAGCCGGGCAGGCGATCGCCGATTTCAACATGATCGAAGACGGGGATACGGTCATGGTCTGTTTATCCGGCGGCAAGGACAGCTACGCGCTGCTCGACGTGTTGTTGAGTTTGAAAGCGCATGCGCCGATATCGTTAGAGATTGTCGCGTTCAATCTGGATCAGCGTCATCCGGGTTTTCCGGAGCACGTCCTGCCGGACTATCTCACGCACCTCGGCGTGCCATTTCGCATCCACCAGCAGGACACCTACAGCACGGTCAAGCGCGTGATCCCGGAAGGCGCAACCATGTGCGGCCTGTGCTCGCGGCTCCGGCGCGGCGTGATCTACCGGATGGCAGGCGAGATGGGGGCGACCAAAATCGCACTGGGCCATCACCGGGACGATATTCTCGAGACGTTCTTTCTGAACATGTTCTACGGCGCCAAGTTGAAAGCGATGCCGCCGAAGTTGTTGAGCGATGACGGGCGCCACGTGGTCATTCGTCCACTGGCCTACGTTGCGGAGTCAGACCTGGCCCGATACGCCGATGTGAAGGCATTCCCGATCATTCCATGCGACTTATGCGGATCTCAGCCACTGCTTCAGCGCCAGCAAATCAAGCTGATGCTGCAGGACTGGGAAAAGCATTTCCCAGGACGCATCGAGAGTTTGTTTGGGAGCCTTAGCAACGCTGCGCCGTCGCATCTACTGGATCGCAAGCTGTTTGATTACGTTGGCCTGCGCACTGACGATCAGGCTGCGCCCCAATCTGGGCATACCTTTGATGCAGAGTTAGCGCCC
>JBBRGM010000100.1:0-11831 GCA_038240725.1 Burkholderiales bacterium
TGACAAATGTGACGTGATACACCGTACCGCGCACCGGGGAATTCGATACGCAGAGGACGGGCCATGGCGACACGCTACGCCGAGAATGGGCAAAAGGCAAGGCCTGACCCCCTTCGTGACGCTGACCCCCTTCGTGACGCACAGACAATTTTCTCAACATCTGTCATGCGATGAATCCGGTTGGATGACGCCTAACGTTTGACATGAGAGGCTTGACCCGGCTTGCCGGGGCAAGCTCCAAGTCCTCTCGATGGAAGGGTTAGGCGGCACTTTGCAACCTACTCGTTTGAGTTCATTTCAGAAATCACGTTGTAGCAGAGCTGAAGCTGATGCTCTGCTGGAACCTTGCGCATTGAAGCGACGAGCGAGTCGAATGAGCTGCCGCCCATTTGATATGAATCGTTGTTGGCCGTTATGAATGCCTGAAACACAACGCCTTCGTTGCCAAGATCGTCAGGCGCTACATCCTGGTAGGCGGACAAGCACTTCATCAACAGTAGTCGATTATCGACAGCCTCAGCGGCTAGCGCCTGCCCGATGTCTCTATCCGCGTGCTTGAGGAAATTGGCGGCTCGATTCGAGTCGTTCCAGTATTGACGCTCCAGCTCTTGCCCGATGGATGCTCGCACTTCACTCAGTTTCGAGTCCGCTGTAATCGGCGAAAGAACTTCCGCAAAGCGCGTAACTTCTTTCATGAACACGGAATCACCTGTCATGTGTGGCGGCAGCGTTCCGCGACGATAGTCGCGTACGACATAGAAGATGCTGACGAGGTACGAATCCGCTGCCTCATTCATCCCGCGAGACTTCTTGATGTCCTTCAGCAAACCGTAGGCGGCAGCGGCTACTGTATGCACAGCAAGCTCATCCTCGGATTGAAAGTACATCCGAATGGCTGCCTTCAGTTGCCGCTTGGCCGCAGACAACTTGTTGATGTGAATTGAAGCGGTAGCCATAAGGGGAGAGTCCGGAGCATGCGAGTTTGTGACGCCTAACGTTGTGCTCTGCGGCGGGCCACCACAGACGGTTGAGTTAGCACCGCGCTCGCGGCCCGTCCGCAGCAGCTACAAGTTATGGCGCTATGTGCATCCATATTGCTTCTTGCGATCGGCTACGAAATCCTCATACGAGGAAAATCCTTTCGGCAATGCAGGTTTTGCAGTGGGATTTTGGCGGAGATTCTCGTGGTTGCTTTCAACGCTCCTGTCGAACGCCTGGCATGCAGCAGCTCGATTACCCATGGCCACGTATGTGAATCCCATATTCAGGTCCACATTTGTCAGTGCGTCGAAACGCTTGTTCGCTGCGAAAATCGTGCGCGCCTTTTCAAAGTATTCAATGGATTTCACGTACCTGGAATCAAAGGTTGCGGACTTATCGAGGAACCCGTTTTCTCGGTAGTACTTGTTCCACTTGCCCTCGATGGACGGTGATCGGAAGAAAAACCCGTACGTGCGGTAGGCCTCCGCCAACCCCAACTGGTCATTGCTGCTCTGATACGTATCGATCGCCTCGCGAATGAGCCGTTCGGCGATTAAGGGTCGGTCTTGACGATCAAAGAGATCTCCGGCATCGCGAAGCTTTGCCGCTGGGTCAGACGTGGCAACTACGCCGACTCCAGCGCAACCGGCCAATGCAATAAGACATACAGAAAGTAAGTGCACAAGGCGTGTCATCGGCATGAACCCCTCCCTAAGCGGCATAACGCCATGCTTGACCGGGCGCCGTCGCGCAATGCGCGACGGGAACCAAGCGGCGCTGCCGCTTGGCGTTCCGGTCGAAGCGTTTGTTAGGGGGCAACTTTCCTTATCCCCGGCGTCACGGTGTCGCTCAGCATGGCGCTGACGAGCCTGTAGTACTTGGTGGAGACTTCCCGATCCGCTTCCTCAGTGAAGTAGTCATTCCACACGGGATCCCAAGCCAGTTTGTCGAACTCATATGCCGCAACTTTCTCCATCCGCGATGCTCGAAGTCTCGCGGGTTTACCAGACCCAGTGTACGTCTGAAACGCCGCCTTCATAAACTCGTTGTAGTTCTTCTCCGTCTCTTCAGACTAGTATGGCCGATAGCTGAAGAACTGACGATCCACCTCACGTTTGAAGTCTACGATCTGCGGTGGCTTGTACGCTCGAAAGTCTCCGACGTCGATTACATACACGAAAATGATATTCAGCCTTCTACCCATCTCTGCATAGATCTTCTGCTTTTCCGAGAGAATCTGCTTTTCTCGGTCGAGAGCTGCACCACGCTCCTGAATCGCATTGTTGACTACCCAAGTAAGCAAAAGCAGCGCTAGCGGTGTCAAAATAGAGAGAAATACTTTCCATCTCTCAATGTGCAACTCGCGTTCCTTGAAACGCTTCTCGTCCGAGTCCATTCTGCAACCCTCCCTGGTTGTGCCCTCTAACTAGAAGTCGACCTCAAGTGATGCATTAAAAACCATCATTTGATTAATAAAACGATAGCACGGCGATTGATTAATATAACCGCGCGCCCATTACCCTCGCCCCATCACAATTCCCATCACAAGTATTCCGCAAACTGCGCCGGGCTCACTTGAATCGCAGCCCCGATCGGACAGCGCGTACGTATGATGCGCAGATTGAGCTCGCGCGGCTCTGGTCCGTCCGGCGCCATCTGGATCACGTCGTACGGACGGTTCTGTTCGCAGCTGCCGCAGCTCATGCCGATGTTCACGACAAAGACTTCGCCGTTCGCGCTGCGGTGTATCGCATCGAACGGACAATCCTTAATGCACCACGGCTTTTCGCAGTGCCGACATGGAGGTTGGTACGTGGACACCTACCCCCGAAACGGCAGCGCGATTCCGATCGCCATGAATAAGCCGCCGCAGGCGCGGTTGAAGCGCCGCCCTACTCGCCGAAGCCACGGGCTGATGCGGTGAGCCATGCTCGCGATGAACACCTCAGTTGCGATTTCGATTGCTGCAAACGTTCCAGCCATGATGACGAACTGGACGAACAGGCTTCGCGCCGGGTCGATGAACTGTGGAAGCAAAGCGGTGAAGAAGAGCAGCGCTTTCGGGTTCGTCAGCGCGGATAGTGCGCCTTGCTGGAACAGCGACCAGCCTGCGCGCGGTTCCGCTCTACCGGAGAATTCGATGCCGATCGGCGGCGATCGCCAGACTTGAATGCCGAGCCAAACGAGGTAGGCACCGCCTATCCACTTCATCACCGTCAGCCACATCAGCGAAGTCTTGAGCAGCGCGCCGATGCCGAACATGGAAAGCGCAACGACGGCGATGAAACCGAAAGCGCCGCCGAAGATCGTGTACAGCGCTTTGCGCCGACCGTGCAATGCGCCGTGCGTGAGCGCGAGCAGACCGTTAGGCCCAGGCGATAGCGACAGGCCGATCGCAGCGACGAGGTAGATGAGCCAAGTGTTGAGGTGCATGCTTCGATGCTGCCGACTGCGGCGTGAGCAGTCAAGCAGGCGGGTTGTGAAAGAGCCGAGGGGTCAGCTCTTGAAACATGAATTCACCTGAAAGAGCCAAGGCGCCTGACGTTCGCGCTCAAGCGGCGCGCCGTCGAGTTGCTGTTAAAGCAGGACGACGCTTCTCGGCGCGTCCGCTGGAGCGCGAGGTTAGACCTCGCTCCTTGACCAGACGAATTTCTACTCGATACCCCAGCGCTTGCGCATATCGCTGGAGCGTTGCAACTGACGGTGAATGACCGCTTGCCGCAGACTCGAGGCGGGGGCGATCGCCGACTGCGTCGTTCCTGCCCTGGCGACCACTTCAGCCTGCGTTAGACCGGATTCAGTCCGCGCCTTCAACACTTCGTCGAGAAAGGCGAACTCGTCGGTCAGATCGTCATAGGCCTTCTTGACTTCGGGCCGCGCAAGGGCGCGTGCTTTGAATTGCTTAAGGGTGCTTGGCATCTTTCACTTCCTTCATCCGTCGACGTGCGACTTCAAGTTCATTCCGAGGAGTCTTCTCGGATTTCTTTACGAACTGGTGAAGCATCATGATCTAGCGGCCTACCAGGTGCAGTAGAACACCCGTCCAATACCTTCGCCGGATTTCATACGTAGCTCGAATAGACTCTCTCGCATGGCCCGCTACCAAAGATTCTTGCCGTCGATAACAACCACCATCGCAGCATCGGCATCGAAGTCATCGAACAGGCGTGCGTTGACGCCGATGCGGCGCGTTTTTTTGTCCCAGCTGCCGTCCTTCTCGAAAGCAGGGCCGTCGGAGAACAACGCGCACCCGCACGCGCGGCAAAAGTGATGAGCCACGAGTTTCGTATTCCATCGATACGTCGCGTCGTCGGTTGCGCTCGTCATTTGCAATTGATCCGGCTGGTAGTACGCCACCAGCGCACCGCGCTTGGAACAAAACGAGCACGTGCAGCGAGTCAGTTTTTCCGGAATATCGCCGTCGACACGAAAGACATTCTTCCCGCAGTGGCAGCTTCCCGTGATCGGCATTTGGCATCTCCTGTTTCGGAGGAGTTTGCCATGAGCGCATCGGATACGCTCAGCAGCAGGGGGCCTACCGCTCCAGCAAAACGCGCAGCATGCGCGCCGGGTTCGCGAGAAAATCGCGCGTGACTTGGAAGTGCTCCGTGTCTTCGTATGGGATCTGCGAGACGCCGTCTTTGTTGCACAGATAGATGCAAGCATCCGGATACGCCATGAGAATCGGCGAGTGCGTCGCGATGATGAATTGCGAATCGTCCAGCACGAGATCGTGTATGCGCGATAACACAGCAAGCTGGCGTTGCGGGGACAGCGCGGCTTCCGGCTCGTCGAGGATATACACGCCTTGGCCGCTGAATCGTTCGGTCATCAGCGCCATGAACGATTCTCCGTGCGACTGCTCGTGCAGCGAGCGGCCGCCGTAGGAATCGATGACGGGCGGAGAGAAAGCGGGCTCGGCATCGAGCTTCTCGATTTCCGTTGCGACGTTGAAGAAGCTTTCCGCGCGCAGAAAAAATCCGTCGCATGGCCGCTTGATGCCTTTCGCGACGCGAATATATTCGTGCAGCTCGGAATGCGAGCGCCGCGTGCCGAAACGAAAGTTCTTGCTGCCGCCTTCGGCATTGAAGCCCAACGAGACGGCGATGGCCTCGAGCAGCGTCGACTTGCCCGAACCGTTCTCACCGACGAAGAAGGTGACCTTCGGATGCAGGTCGATCCGATCGAGCGAGCGAATCGCCGGCAGGGAAAATGGATATCGGTCGAACGAGTCGACCTTGCCTCGCTGCAAAGTGACACGACTGACGTACTGAGATGAAATCATCGCGCGTTAGCGATCGGCACCGATCGCAAGCCGAGCGTCGACGAAGCATGTCGGTAGCGACAAGGTGGATGAAGCGTACGCGTCATCTTCGGGCGCGGACTCAGTCACGGCAGTAGCCTTCGCCGGCACGAACCGTCAGGCAGTTCGACTTTTCGCTGAGCCACTTCATACCCGTGTCAGCGCCATTGGTTGCGTGAATGGATTCCTTCGTGCCGTTTCGTTCGAACTGAATCTGGCCGTTGACGGCGCTGCCCTGATAACTGCTCGGACCATCGAGATTCTGGATGGTGATCTCATACTTGCCGTGAGCACCCGCGATCCGAAGAAATGTCCCCTCCGGTCCAGTCCACTGACCAACCCACGCGTCGGTCGCCGGTGCGCCGATCGTCGCGGCAGAACTGTCGCCACTGGTTGGCGCCGAGTCCGATTTGCGCTCGCTGCAACCGGCGATGAAGACCGTGACGACGAGAAATGCGATGAGATGGTGATGTCTGAATCTGCCTTGCATTCGCTAGTGTGACACGCCATAGCTTCCGGCCGGAGCAGGTCGGATCGGCACAGTGTGATGCCGTTGATCGATCTCAGTCGTAACCGTGCACCACCTGAGCGAGCACAATCCGCGATAGAGTAAGAACCGAAATCGGAGGGCTGCGCATGAATCAAATCATCGTCGAGGCGATCGACAGCAAGCTCAGAATTTCATTTACCTACAACGGCAAGACTCGCATCGCCGAACCGCAATGCTATGGCGTAGGAAGCAAGGGAACCGAGCTGCTGCGCGTCCACCAGATACAAGGCGGCGCTCAGCGCGAGCCGTTGTTCGATGTCGCGAAAATGCATGACTTCGTTTTGCTCGATCAGCATTTCACCGAACCGGGCCCAAACTATAAGAAGAACGATTCCGCCATGAAGTCGATCTTCGCCCAGCTCTGAGCATTCCCCACATCGCGGCATGCTGCCGCAACCGTGATCGCATGGGATCACTCGACAATCGCAGCCTGCACGCGCAGCGATTGCGCGCCGCCATTGCACTGTCGTGGCGTATCAGTCTTTCGGCGCAGACACCAGGCGAAGTCTCGCGGCCATATTCACCAGGTCGGCGAGCGAGTCGGCTTCCATTTTTCGCATCACTTTGCCTCGGTGCGCCTTCACCGTGATCTCGCTGATGCCGAGCTCGCTGCCCACTTGTTTGTTCAGCAAGCCGGAGACGACGAGCGCCATCACCTCTCGTTCACGACGGCTGAGTGACGCGTAACAGTTTTGCAGCGCTCGCAGTTCCGCCTCGTTACCAACCGAAGTACGGCTGCGCTCGATAGCGTGCTGGATGGCGCTCAACAGCACGTCGTCGCTGAACGGTTTGGTCAGAAACTCTACCGCGCCGGCCTTCATCGCCTGGACCGTCATCGGGACGTCGCCGTAGCCTGTGATGAAGATGATCGGCATGTCAGTCCGATCGGCGATGCGCTTCTGCAGCTCGAGGCCGTTGAGGTCAGGCAGCGTCACGTCGAGTATCAGGCAGCTCGGCGCCAGCGTTCGTGGGCGGGAGAGAAATTCCTGCGCCGACGCGAATAGCTCCGGATGCCAGCCTGCGCAGCGGATCAGCAATTCCAGCGATTCGCGCACGGAGACGTCGTCGTCGACGACGAATACGATCGGTGCCGCATGCGGCCCGGGTGATGACCTCAACTCATGCTTATGTGCGCTCGCTGAAGGCATGACGACTCCTCGGATGAAAGCGTGGCGGATTGCTCAGCTGACCCGAAGCGCCGCATTGATCGCGTCGAGCAAAGCGGTTTCGCTGAATGGCTTGAACAGGCAGCCCACGGCACCCTGTGCAAGCGCGCGTGCACGAATAGTCTCATCTTCGTGAGCCGTGATAAAGATCGTCGGAATCTGTTGCCGCCGACGCGTCAATTCTCGTTGGAGCTCGGGCCCGGTCATCCCCGGCATCGCGATGTCGAGGATCAGGCATTGGGTCTGGTCGATGCAATCGGACGCGAGGAACGCTTCCGCAGACGAGAACGCGTGGACTGCAAAGCCGGATACCGTCAGCAAGTCGGGCAGCGACTCACGCACGGACTCATCGTCATCGACAACCGCGATGAGTGGACGTATCACTGTCACGGATGCCTCACGACCTGCGAAGCGTCGTTGACAGCAAGCGTCGGCATCGCTTCAACACTATCGGCGCCGGCCAGATCCGCGGTGACATCGTCGAGCCCGCGCGGAATCGAAAACGAGAACGTCGCACCGGGTCCATCATTCGGCGCCGCCCACAGACGGCCGTGATGGCTCTCGATAATGGAGCGGCTGACCGACAGGCCGATCCCCATACCACTGCTCTTCGTCGTGTAGAACGCTTCGAACAGTCTGTCGAGACCTTGCGCCTCGATACCCACTCCCACATCTTGCACGGTCAGGCGCACACGTTCGCCGTCGTCTCGTTCGGTTCTAATCAATAGTTGCCGCGGACGATCGTCCACCTCGCTCATCGCGTCGGAGGCGTTCAGGAACAAGTTCAAGATCACTTGCTGAAGCTGAACGCGATCGCCGGTGACCGGCGGGAGGTCGTCGGCAAGTTCCGGCCGAACGATCACCCGGCTCCGCTGCAGCTCGCTCAGCGACAGCGCAATGACCTCGCGTGTCACCTCGTTCAAGTCCACCGATTCGGTGGTGGCGTCCTTCTTCGCAAACAGTGCGCGCAATCGGGTGATCACATCAGACGCACGGTTGCCATCGCGAATCGTGCGCCGAGCAGTTTCGCGCGCGCCATCGACGTTCGGCGGATCAGCGGCGAGCATCCGCAGACAGGTGCTGGCGTTCGTGATGATGCCCGACAGCGGCTGGTTGACTTCGTGCGCGATCGACGCCGTTAATGCGCCGAGGCTGGTGACCCTCGCCACGTGTGCGAGCTCCGATCGCGCCTTACCGAGCGCCTCTTCCGAAAGCCGGCGCTGCGTTACGTCCTGTACTGCGCCGATGTATTCCAGGCCGCCATCGTGATCGTGCGCCGCATGAGCGACCACGTGCAGGTACTTGACCGAATGGTCCGCCATCAGCAGCCGGTGCTCGTGCGCGAAGTCGCTGCCGTCGCGTCGCTGCTTGGTGAGCATTTCATCGAACGACGGGATATCTTCCGGATGGAGTCGAGTACCGATCCGTTCGAGCGTCACCGGCACAACCGGGTCGAGCTCGAAAATGCGGTAGAGCTGCTCAGACCAGGTGATTTCGTCTGTCGCCACACGCCAGGAAAAGCTCCCAGTGGAACTGAGGCGTTGGGCTTCCGCGAGAAATGCCTCACTTCGCTTCAACGCGGCATCGCTCTGTGCGCGTTCGATGGCGATGCTGGCAACGTTGGTGAACTGCTCGATCAGGCTTTGATCGGCTGACGTCGGCGTTTTGGGCTCGCCGTAGTAGATCGCGAACGCGCCCAAGACCTTCCCGGCCGTAGAGGCAATCGGCGTTGACCAGCACGCACGCAGTCCATGCACCAGCCATTTGGCACCATCCGTAGCCTTGCCATCGTGTCTCGGTCGTGAGGTCAACCGCAATGACTTGCTCGTTCAGGTACGACGCCATCGCACACGGACCGGAATCAACGTTCACGGGTCGGCCGATTATGGATGTGATGAAGCTGGCCGGAAGGCTCGGTGCAGCGCCGTGTTCCAGACGCGTGCCGGTCGGATCGACCAACACGACGCTGCAGTAACAGCCGCTGGCCGTGCTCTCAACCAGCTCACAGAGGGACTCGAGTATGCCGGGCATAGAGTGACCGCTCGCCACTAACTCGAGCAACCGCTTTTCACCGGCGAGCAGGGCTTCAGCTCTCTTCCACTCGTCGATATCTCGCAGCAACAGGTAGCAGAGGACTACGTCTCCTTGCAAATCTCGCAGGAGAAAGCCGCGCACGTGGAACCAGCGATAGGCGCCATCGACGCGGTGGAGGCGAGCGTTGACGTCGTACGTATTGCCTGTTGCGAGTCCGTCCTTCCACGCCGCGGTGACATCAGGCAAATCATCCGGGTGAAAAATTCGGCTGATCTCCCAACCTTTGATGTCATCGAGCGTCGCGCCGAAATAGTCCAGGCCTGGGCGATTGACGTGTTCCACTACACCGGCCGGTGTAAGGTGAGCAGCGATTGCCTGAATGCTGTCGATGATTTCGCGAAAATGCTGCTCGCGCGCAGGTGGCCAGAGCCACCAGCGCGAATGCAGAGCTTCCTGAGACCGCGTTCGATCTTCGATGTCGGTGTTCGTTCCGTACCATTTGACGACGTGTCCGGCTGCGTCGATCGACGGACGAGCATGCAAGAGGAACAAGCGATACTCGCCATCGAAGCGCCGCAGACGCGCCGCCATTTCACCTGGCTCGTCAGAAGCCAGAATGGACTGCCACCGTTCGAGCAAAGCAGGCAGATCGTCAGGGTGAACCGCAGTCAGCCACCCATCATCGAGAGCCTGGTCTACGCTGAGACCGGTGTATTCGCACCATCGCGAATTGAAAAAGTCGACGCGCCCATCGGGAAGCGCGCTCCATATCAATCCAGGAAGCGCATCGACCATGCGGCTGAGTTCGTTCTCCATTCTGTTCCTCTGATGACACCAGCGAGAATGCGCCACTCTACGGTCGACCGTCGATGATACTTTGGTGTCGATATGTAGCTGGTGTGAGCACAAAGCAGGCGTTACTACGGGAAGCGGGACACCGGCCCCCGCTCGAAGCTACGCGATACGGATAGAGAGTAAGCGCCTGAGCGCCCTTGCGCAATTCAAGCACGTGCGCACTGTTGGCGTTGCAGCACGGCGCGAATCGCCGTCTGCGGAGCCGCGCGCGGATGCTCTCCGTGTCTTGCGAGAGTCTCTGCTCGTTCTGCATTCGCGGCGCGAGCGCATCGTCGACCTCGACAACGCGGCGAAGATATTCGCCGCAGCAAAGCATACGAAGAGTTTCGTCTCGCTGCTGATGCCGACCACTTGCAGATGCGCGCGAACGACGCGGCGTGCACGGTAGAAGTAATCGCCGCGCGGGCGCCGTGCTAGCTGTTAGAACGGAATGGAATGCGGGCGCATGCGCGAACCGGCGCCGTAGGCATATCTTCATTGCATATCCGTGCATGCTCGCTGCAACCAAGTCTGGTACCAAAGTATCGGCGATACCATCGTCTAATAGATTCGCCGCCGCGCTTCTACGACTATCCATCGCCGGTCACGCTCGTTCTCCCTCGAAAGAATGATCAGGTCCGCAGCTATCGCCCAGCCGCGCAATCACGCGCTCTCGTGCCACCTCACATCAAAGGAGAATGATGATGTCCCACTCGCCGTCAACGACCATCCGGCGCAACTTTCTAGCTACGTCCGCAGCCGCGGGTGCATGCGGCCTTGCGCTGCTCGCTGCTCCGTGCAACGCCGAGACCGTCTCGATCGCCGATGCGCGCACCTCCGTCAGCGCAGCAGGCGAGGCCACCGCGATTCGCCCCTTCCAAGTCAACATTCCGGAGGACGTGCTGGCCGATCTTCGACAACGCGTGCTGGCAACACGCTGGCCCGATCGTGAGACTGTTACGGATCAATCCCAAGGCGTGCGCCTGGAGAAAATTCAGGCGCTCGTACACTACTGGGGGACAAACTACGACTGGCGCAAAGTGGAGGCGAAGCTGAACGCCCTGCCGCAGTTCGTGACTGCGATCGATGGGCTCGACATTCACTTCATACACGTGAAGTCGCCTCATCCGAACGCCCTGCCGCTGATCATCACGCATGGCTGGCCGGGATCTGTCCTGGAACTCTTGAAAGTCATCGGACCGCTTACCGACCCCACGGCCTATGGTGGCCGTGCGGAGGACGCCTTCGATGTCGTCATACCTTCGATGCCGGGTTATGGCTTCTCGGCCAAACCGATGGGTACAGGTTGGGGTCCCGATCGCATCGGGCTCGCGTGGGACGTGTTGATGAAACGTCTCGGATACACGCGCTATGTCTCGCAAGGCGGCGATTGGGGTTCGGTCGTCGCGGATGTGATGGCGCGTCAGGCGCCGCCGAAATTGCTTGGCATTCACTTCAACATGCCGGCGACCGTGCCGGCGAACGTCGTGAAGGCCATCAACAGCGGCGATCCGGCCCCGGCCGGCCTGTCCTCCCAAGAGAAAGCCGCGTTCGAATCGCTGAGCACCTTCTTCACGAAGAATGCTGGATATGGCGCGATGATGGTGACCCGCCCGCAAACCGTGGGCTACGGATTGTCGGATTCGCCTGTCGGCCTGGCGGCGTTGATGTACGATAAATTCGCGCAATGGACATATAGTGGCGGCGAGCCCGAGCGCTCGCTTACGAAGGCCGAAATGCTGGACGACATCACGCTTTACTGGGTCACGAACAGCGCGATCTCCGCGGCGCAGCTCTACTGGGAAAACAACAACAATAACTTCAGCGCCGAGGCGCAGAAGACAGTGGAAATCTCGATCCCTGTGGCCGTGACAGTCTTTCCCGGTGAGATCTACCGTGCACCGAAGAGCTGGACCGAGCGCGCCTACCCCAAGCTCAGCTACTTCAACGAGGCCGACAAGGG
>JBBRGM010000101.1:0-11823 GCA_038240725.1 Burkholderiales bacterium
CGATGCGGCTGGTGAAATTGCGGTTGCAGCAGCAGCTCAATATCGTCCCGGCGGAACAGACGCCGGTCGAGCTCGGCGGTGTCTATGCACTCGTCGGCCCGACCGGTGTCGGCAAGACCACCACGGTCGCGAAGATCGCCGCGGAATGCACGCTCAAGCATGGGCCGCAGCGCGTGGCGCTCGTGACCACCGACACGTATCGAATCGGCGCAGTCGATCAACTGCGCATCTATGGCAAGATTCTCGGCGCACCGGTATTCGCAATTCGCAACGAGGCGGACCTCGCACATACGTTGACCGAGTTGCGCGCTCGCCATCTGGTATTGATCGACACCGTCGGCATGAGTCAGCGCGATCAGCGTCTCACGGATCAGATCGCTTTGCTTGCCGGCGACGGCAAGCGCATCAAGCGGCTGCTGTTGTTGTCCGGCGTATCGCAAGTGAGCGTGCTCGACGACGTCGTCAAAGCCTATCGCGGCGAACAGCTCGCCGGTTGCATTCTCACCAAGATGGATGAAACGTTGAGCCTGGGTGGCGTGCTCGAAATACTGCTGCGCTACGAGCTGCCGCTGCATTACGTGACCAACGGCCAGCGCGTGCCGGAAGATCTGCATCGTCCCAATCCGCTGTATCTGGTCGAACGTGCGTTCCGCGGCAGTGGAGAGGGCATGCCGCAGCCGCCGAACGAATCGGACTATCCGCTCATGTATGCTGCAGGGGTGGCGTCGGCAGCAGCACTCGATACCGATCGCCGGGTCTAGCCTGGATATTTCGTGAAGACGCGCCTGAATTCGATGCACGTTCTGATGCACGGGGGATTGTGGGAAATCGAGCTTGTTAGAGTTTGTGCCGCTGGGCGACTCGGGTGATCGCGGGCGCTTTGCGGTCATTTTGTGCGTGCCCGCCTTGTGCCCGTAGCTATTACTATCGGGCAAGACGGTCGAGCCCAAACTGCCTCGCAAATCGCCTCGTGATCAGCGCGAGTCCTTGACGAAATAGCCCGGCTAACCGCAAGCGATTTCATGAGCGAAGTTTTGTTCGACCAAGCCGCTGGACTACGCAAGCTGCTCGCGCGGAACGTGTCGCGCACGATCGCGATCGCATCTGCGCAGACCCGCTCGGGTCGCTCCCTGATCAGTGCAAACCTGGCTGTTGCGCTCGCACGTCTCGGTCAGCAGGTACTGCTGCTCGATAGCGGAGCAGGGCGCGACAGCGCAAGCTGGTTGTTGAGCGCGGAGCCCGCCGCCGATCTGCTGGATGCCTGCACCGGTCGCTATCGCGGCGATAGTCTCGCGGTCGAGGGCTGCGCGGGCGTGCACGTCGTGCAGGCGCACGCCGCATTTCAAGCACTACCGAAGATGTCGCCGGTGCAAGCAACGCGTCTCGCAGGCCTATTGCGTCAATTGATCGCTGCACCCGCCGTTGTGCTCATCGATACTGCGATGGGCGATCTCGTAACGGCTGCGGCCGCGCACGAGCTGATCTTTTTGGTCAGTCCGGGCGATCGGGCAATGACCGAGAGCTACCGGTTTTTGAAGCGTCTGCATGCGCATTGCGGCCCGCGCCGCGTGCACGTCGTTATCAATCGCGCACAATCGCCAGCCCACGCCGATAAGATTTTTGGTAACCTTTCATCCACATCGCGGCGCTTTCTGAACCTGCCTCTCGAACGAATGAGCCATATTCCAGATGATGACCGCTTGGTACGAGCCGCTCGCATGCGCCAACCCGTGGTGGAAGTATTTCCGCAATCGGACGCAGCGCTGGCACTGCGTGACTGCGCGGATATCCTGCTGGGCTGGCCCGAGTCAGGCGTGGATGGCGCCGGCGAGTTTGCCGATCGACTGATGCAAACGGCCCGCCTCGTAGGCATAGGTCAATGAAGATCCAACTGCGTATCTCTCTTCCCGCTGCACAAGTGATCGATGACGGCGCACCGGCCGTGACGCCTGCTATGGTTATCGCTTAGGACATCCGCGCAATGGCCGCCGGTACCCCGCACATTCTCACGCCCGAGCAAAGCAAGCTCGTGCACCAGGTTGCTCCGCTGGTGAAGAGGATCGCCTATCACTTCATGGCGCGTCTGCCCGCCAGTGTGCATGTGGACGATTTGATTCAGGCGGGTCTGCTCGGCCTGCTCGATGCCGCCAAGAACTTCGACGATACGCAGGGCGCGCAGTTCGAGACCTACGCAATCCAGCGCATTCGCGGCTCGATGCTCGATGAGTTGCGCCAGGCGGACTGGCTGCCGCGCAACGTCCGCAAGAATCTGCGTCGCATCGAATCGACCATTACCGCGCTCGAGCAGAAGCTCGGCCGCGCACCGAAAGAGCAGGAGCTCGCCGATGCGCTTGGCGTACCGCTCGACGAATACCAGACCATGCTGCTCGAATCGCGCGGACACCAATTGCTGCATTACGAAGATTTTCAGGAATCCGAAGACAGCGATTTCTTCGACGTCTACGTCGCGGCCAATCAAACCGGGCCGCTCGAAGTGCTCGAGGACCAGCATTTCCGAAAGCATTTGGTGCAAGCCATCAGCGCGCTGCCCGAGCGCGAGAAGATCGTGATGGGTTTGTACTACGAGCAGGAAATGAACTTGAAGGAAATCGGCCAGGTGCTCGGCGTTTCCGAATCGCGCGTGTGCCAGCTGCACGGTCAGGCGGTAGCGCGTTTGCGCGGCCGCCTCAAGGAATGGACGCGAAGAGTCTGATCGGCGGGCTCGAGTGATGCAATTGGCGCGAGTCATGCGATTGGCTCGAGTCGTGCAATTGGCTGCCGCCCGGCAATAATTGCCGGTTGGTGCCTCATGCATAAATCGGCCGGCACATCATGCATAAATCCGGACGTCGCGCGGGAAGCTTAAGCGTTTCGGCAAGCGGGCCGGCAGTGTGGTAATTAAGTTTTGAGCCTTCGGGTCGTTATGTTCGTGGCGGATTGCTCGCCGCGAAATCAAACGCACCCACATGGACCGCCTCACCCCAATCGGCATCATTCTCGGCGTCGCCGCCATTCTCGGCGGACAAGCCCTCGAGGGTGGCCACATCTCTTCGCTGCTTCAGGTCACCGCATTCGTGATCGTGTTCGGCGGGACTATGGGCGCCGTCATGCTGCAGAGTACGCCGGCTGTGTTCATCAGCGGCCTGCGGCTGCTGACCTGGGTGCTGCGTCCGCCGCCCACCGATTTCCGCGGTTTGCTTACGCAAATTCTGCAGTGGAGCGCGGTCGCGCGGCGCGGCGGCTTGTTGTCGCTCGAACGAACGATCGATGATCTCCCCGATGCGTACACGCGCAAAGGTTTGCAGATGCTGGTCGATGGCGCCGATCCGCCCGTCATTCGCGCGTCTCTCGAGCTCGATATCGACAGCTACGAAGATTTTCATCGCCAAGCGGCGCGCGTGTGGGAATCGGCCGGCGGCTACGCACCGACGGTCGGCATCATCGGCGCCGTTATGGGCTTGATCCACGTCATGGAGAACTTGTCCGATCCTTCCAAGCTGGGTGCGGGCATCGCAGTGGCTTTCGTCGCCACGATCTACGGCGTCGGATCGGCGAATTTGCTGTTCCTGCCGATCAGCGGAAAGCTGAAAGCGTTGATCGCGCGTCAGGTGAAGTTCAAGGAGATGGTGATCGATGGCTTAGAGGCGATTGCGAACGGCGAGAATCCGCGCAACATCGAAATGCGTCTCGAAGGCTATATTCAGTAGCGTTTGCAGCCCGAAAACCATTCACGAACCATGAGAAAGCAGCACGAAGAGGAACCCGACAACCACGAGCGCTGGCTGATTTCGTACGCCGATTTTATCACCCTGCTGTTCGCATTCTTCGTAGTGATGTACGCCATCTCACAAGTCAACGAAGGTAAGTATCGGGTGCTGTCCGACGCGCTTCTGCAGGCGTTCAAACCCGACGCCCAGACTGCATACGTCATCAATCCGCAGGTTGGGCCGCAGGGTACGCATAGCGGAATTCCTTCCGGCGTGATTCCGCGTCTACGCGTGCGCCCGAGCGAGGATCCGGCGAAGCGCGCGCGCGAGGAGCGTATGCGCAACATCGCGCGCGATGTCTTAAAAGCGCTGGGGCCGCTGGTCGAAGAAGGCAAAGTACGCGTCAAGCAAAGCGCGCGTGGCATCGCTGTGGAGATCAATGCCAGCGTGCTGTTTCAGTCCGCGCAAGCCGGGCTGGAACCGGAATCGTTCCGCGTACTGTCCGCCGTAGCTCAAGTTCTCGCGCCGATCGACAACGCGATTGAAGTCGAAGGCCACACCGACCGCGAGGCGATCCGCACTTCGCAGTTTCCTTCCAACTGGGAATTGTCGGGCGCGCGCGCGAGCAGCGTAGTGCGTTTATTCATCGAGCGCGGCGTCGCGCCGTCGCGATTGGTTGCGTCGGGCTATTCCGATACGCGACCGCTGACGTCCGACGAGACGCCCGACGGTCGAGCACGCAATCGACGCGTTACCGTGATGATTCACACCGAACCGGTCGACAGCGATGCGGGTGCCGAGCTGAGCGATGGTCAGGGACTAAAAAGCGAACCGAGCGAGGCGCCACCGGCAAACGCAGCGCCACCGGCAAACGAGGCGCAGCAACGTTGACGTGGATAACAGCGTATGTGCGTGCTGCCCGGCTAGGCGCGGCCGAGTTCGCGGGGTGGAGCACCGACGTCGCGCTGACCGTCCGGACCATACAGCTTGGGCACGCGTCCACCGACTTGCAGCGCCGCTAGCGCGGCATGATTGTGGTTCATGCGCACGGCGATCAATGCGCCATTCGCATCATTCAGGTTGCGCACTTCGGCAGCGATGCTCAACAGCTCGTTCCACAGCTCAGTCAGCTCAGGCGTTTGCGTAGCTTTCGCCATGCCAGCCTGGCTGACCTCCAGACCTTTCGCGACGAGATAGCGGGAGCGGCATTCGGAGAATTCCGCGAGCTGATCCAGCTGTTCGGATTTGACGCGAGTTAATTCGAGGAGAGTTTCGACATCAGAGCGCTTAAGGCAAGCGCGTTCTGTTTCCAGAAGTTTGCGAAATGCTCGCAGCGCGGCGGTCTCTTCGCGCAAGCTCGCCGCAAATTCGGAATTCTGCGGCACAAGAGCGCGTTAGGACGCTTTCTGAGTTCCGAGGTATTCGCGAACGGAAGCCAGCAGTTTGTCTGCCACCGTTTCGGAATCGACGCGAAAATGGCCATCTGTAATCGCTTGCTTGATCGCGTCCACCTTGGCGACGTCGACTACGCCTACATCATTGAGCACCTTTTCCAGCTGCTGCAGGGTCGCCGAGAGGGAAGTGATCTCGACAGTGTCACCATGTGCAGACGCCGACGCAGACGTTGTCTGCGTGGTTTTCGCTGGCGCGACATCCGGCAGCCCCAAGGGGGAGACGGGTTTGATCGAACCACTACCGTTAATCTTCACAGCATCACCTCGACTGGCGAGTTTAGTAGTTTTTGAACTAGAGGACGCTTTCATTGGACCCTGTTTACGGCAGGGCCACCGACAAACTTAAGGCTACGCTCTGCGAGCCCGTCGACTTGCCGTCACTACAACGTCCGAGCGTTAAATCGGCTAACAAACGTCGGCACGTTTCTTAATTACACCATATCGCAGACGAAAATTCCGCTCTGATTTCACCGCGCCCCGAAGACGCCTTCCCTTCACCTAATCTCGACAATACCGGGGCCCTGAACGATGCCTCTGATCAGCTTGCCCGAAGCGCTGCGCACCTGCACTGGTTCGCCCTGGCCCGCGCTGCCCAGGGCGCGGCCCTCGGAGCTTACACGCAACCCGTCTCCCACGAAAATCACGCGCACCGACTGGCCTTGAAACACGACCACTACACCGCGCAGCATATCCGAGCGCACCGGCATACCGCCTGCGATCTGCCCGACCGCGGTTTTGCCCTGCACGCTGCGCACATCGGTCAGCACGCCGCGCGGCAATTGCGTGAGATCGAGACTTTGCAACATCACGTCGCCTGCCTTCAACACCTGGCCGCGCGGGAGCGCGCGCGTCGCGACCACGACGTCGGTCCAGACGTGCACTTGCACCGGCACGAACAGTGACCATTTGTCAGGCGCCTGACAGCGAACACCGACGGTACTGTTACCCCACAAACGCGCGCCCGTTGGCAAGAATGCTTCGAGACTATCGCAGCGAGTCAGCGTAAGCCGCGGGTCGATCGCCGGGGCGCTGATCTCGAGCCGGCCCGGGAGGCCATTCGTCTGTGCCCGCACGAACGCATCGACCACGCGACTTATAGCGGCGGGATCCTGCGGCTGCGGCATCGCCGATGCAGCGCTGAGAAATGCTGCCAAACCGATCCCCATCGTTAGCAAATGGCGCTTCATCGCTTTTTTATAATTGATGTGCGGTGGCGGATTTTAACTAAACCGCGCCCCTCGGCCTATAAAGTCTTGCGTCGGACGGACGTTAACTTGTTTCGCCGGGCGCTCTACCATTTGTTCTCCACTCGTAACGCTGGTTCGCCTAAGATCCGGCTCGCATGGCAAACAACACAAACCCCATCGACGTCGCGCGCGAAACGCTGAAGCTTCTCGTCGCCAGGCGTATCGCGCCCACGCCCGAGAACTATCAGCGGATCTATCACGAGATTTCCGGCTCGCCGCCTGAAGGTGCGGCAGACGTCGATGCGCGTGTAGTCGAGGCGCTGCTCGAGAGCGCGGCTGGCAATCCGAACGTCCCCGGCCTCACTGCGATGGCGCAGGCAGCGCGCGAGAAGGATTGGCCTGCGCTCGGGGCGGCGGCCGCGAAGCTGAGCGCGGCTGGGCCCGCGTCGGCACCGAAGCAGCCGTGGGCGCAGTTGATTCGCGATCTTCTGCGCCAGCTCGAAGTCCGGCAAACCGGCGTGAGTCTAACGCGCAAACGCGATGGCCTCGAGCGCCTGCTGATTACATTTGGGTCAGATCCATCGTTGCACGACAAGTTGCAATCGCTGGTACGCACGTGGGCCGAGAATTCCGAATCCGCTGCCACGGACAAGATTCGCGAGCCGGAGCTGACTGCCGCTGCGACGGCACTACGCGCTTCTGAGCCTGCGGCCGCGCTCGTGTCGAGCCTGCCGCCGCAACCCGAGAACATCAGGCAGCTCAAAGATCTGTTTGCGCAAGCGCTGGAGCTCGGCGTCGCCGCGCGTCTTGAGCAATCGCCGGGGCTTGCGGATGAGGCTCGCTCACTGGCGCAACAGTGGCGTGCCGCGCAAGGCGCCGACGCAGTCGCCAAGCTCGCAGCGCAGGTGAAACAGTTCTGGTATCGCTTGGAAATGAATGGCGAGAACGACGCCGAGCTGCTCACTGCACTGCGTCGCCTGCTCGGTTTACTGGTCAACAACATCGGCGAGCTGGTCGAAGACGATCAGTGGGTGAGCGGACAGCTCGCCGTGATCAGCGACGTGATCAATCAGCCGCTGAGCTCGGAGAGCATCAACCTCGCCGAGCGCAGCTTCAAGCAAGTGGTCTACAAGCAGAGCATGCTCAAGCACAGCCTGCGTGAGGCCAAGGCGACGTTCAAGAACCTGATCACCGTATTCGTCGAGCGGCTGTCGGAGATGACCAGCAGCACGGCGGGCTACCAAGGGCGCATCGAGGCCTACGCGACGCGCCTCAAGCAGACCGATGAGCTGCCGGCGCTGCAATCGATCGTCAACGACCTGATGGCCGACACCCGCAGCATGCAGGCCGACATGATTCGCCGGCGCGACGAAATGGTCGAGGCTCGCCAGCAGGCCGAGCTCGCCGAAGAGCGTGTGCGCACGCTGGAAGTGGAGCTGCGCCAGGTAAGCGAGCAGGTGCGCGAAGATCAGCTGACCGGCACGCTGAACCGCCGCGGCCTGGACGATGCCATGCAGCGCGAGCTGTCGCGCTCGGAGCGGCGTCAGATCCCGTTGTGCGTGGCGATTCTGGACCTGGACAATTTCAAGAAGCTGAACGACACGTACGGCCACCAGGCCGGCGACGAAGCGCTCGTACATTTGTCCAATGTGGTTCGCCTGACTTTACGGCCGACCGATATCGTGGCGCGTTATGGCGGCGAAGAATTCATCATCTTGTTCGGCGATACCCAGATCGACGCAGCCGTCGAGATCATGCGCCGCCTTCAGCGCGAGCTGACCAAGAAGTTCTTCCTGCACAACAACGAGCGCCTGCTGATCACCTTCAGCGCCGGGGTTACGTCGCTGCGCGCAGGCGATACGCAAGACACCGTGTTCGACCGTGCGGACAAGGCCATGTACCAGGCCAAGCTGGCCGGCAAGAACCGCGTCCTAACCGCCGAAGAATAGTCCGCTTTCGCGGGGAACCGGTTCTACCGGTTCGCTCTGCCGGCTGTTTTTGCCGCCCGACCGGCAACCCCCATCCGCTCGTGGCGCCCGATCAGGCTTCCGACGCGCCTGTGAAAACCCGCGCAAGTCACTGACCGAAAAGCGTTGCCGCGCGCGCCAATCACGTGGCACACAAGCTGCGAAAGAGCCCCCTGTACCTCAACTGGATTGGCTCAAATGCTTAACGGTCTCGATCAATATCTTGCGAAAGGAACGACGGCCCTCGATTTACGGGTGCAGCGCAGCGAGGCACTCGCTTCCAACATCGCGAATGCCGACACGCCGAACTACAAAGCGCGCGACTTCGACTTCGCTGCCACGCTGCGTAGCAAGATCAACGGCGGCAAAGTTGCCAACGCGCCGCTGCAGTTGATGCGCACGGCCGCGCAGCACTTTGCCGGCACCTCCGGCAGCACCGGCGGCGCCGATTTGAAGTACCGCATTCCGGCGCAGTCGAGCATCGATGGAAACACCGTCGAGCTCGATGCCGAGTTGACCCAGTTTACCAACAACGCCGTGCGCTACCAGGCGGACCTTACATTTGTCGGGGGCCAGATTCGCGGCTTGCAAAGTGCGATATCGGGCCAGTGAGCCCACCGCATATCTAGATAGAGGCACTACATCATGTCCATATTCAGTGTGTTCGACATCGCCAGCTCGGCGATCACCGCGCAGTCGCAGCGGTTGAACGTCGTCGCGAGCAATCTTGCCAACGCAGACAGCGCGGTTTCTGCCGATGGCACGCCGTATAAAGCGAAACAGGTGGTGTTCACGGCAACCCAGCTCAGCAAGGGCGCGGAGGGCATGGGCGTTCGCGTCACCTCCGTGATCGACGACCCGTCGCCGGCGCGGCTGGTGTACGACCCCAAACACCCGCTCGCCGATGCCAACGGTTACGTAACCATGCCCAACGTCAACGTAGTCGAGGAAATGACCAACATGATATCGGCCTCGCACGCATACCAGACCAATCTGGACATGATGAATACCGCCAAGAACCTGCTTATCAAAACGCTCGCCCTCGGGCAATAACTTCGACTACTAGAAATAAAGGAAATCGTATGGCTGCTTCAACCAACTCAATCGCCGGCGAAAGTAACGCCTTCATCCAGGACCTGATGAAGAAGTCGACGGATAAGACCAGTGCCAGCGGCGCGGTCCAGGATCGCTTTCTCAAGCTGCTGATCACGCAGATGCAGAATCAAGATCCATTGAACCCAATGGACAACGCACAACTGACCAGCCAGATCGCCCAGATCAGTACCGTGAGCGGCATCGACAAGCTCAACACCACGATCGGCGATATGGCGAGTGCGTTTTCCTCGTCTCAGTCGCTGCAGGCAAGCGCTTTGATCGGTCACGGCGTGCTAGCCGAAGGCAATACGCTCGAGCTCGACCAGGGCCTCGCCGTCGGCGGCATCGCGCTGAAGGAACCGGCGGATGACATCACCGTTTCGATTCTCAACAAAAGCAACGAAACCGTACGCACTTTGGATTTGAAGGCGCAGAAATCGGGCATCGCGCAGTTCGCCTGGGACGGCAAGACCGATGGTGGTACCGCAGCCGCGGACGGCAACTACACGTTCTCTGCAACCGCGGTGCGCTCCGGTCAAAAGATCGACTCGACGACTACGCTGGGCTTCGCTCGCGTGCAGAGCGTCACACTCGGCACCGATGGCATGCAGCTCAACACCAGCAGCCTCGGCGCGCTGGGCATGAGCGACGTCAAACAAATTCTTTAACCCTCTACATCACTACCTGGCAGGAGCACTAAGATGAGTTTCCAATCGGCCCTCAGCGGCCTGAATTCCGCGTCCAAAAATCTGGATGTAATCGGCAACAACGTAGCGAACGCCAGCGTCGTCGGCTTCAAAGGATCGCAGGCGCAGTTTGCCGACGTGTTCGCCAATTCACTCATCGGCGGCTCCTCGAACTCGGTGGGTATCGGATCGAAGGTGGCAGCCGTTGCCCAGGGCTTCAGCCAAGGCAATATCTCCAGCACCAGCAACGCGCTCGATATCGCGATCAACGGCCGCGGTTTCTACCGCATGGATGACAACGGCGTCGTCAAGTATTCGCGCAACGGTCAGTTCCACTTCAACAACCAGGGCTTCATCGTCAACAACAGCGAGCTCAAGCTTACCGGCTACAACGCTGATGCCAACGGCAACATCGTGACCGCATCGCCGTCGCCGATCCAGATTTCGTTCTCGGACATCAATCCAAACAAGACCACCGCGCTGACGATCGGATTGAATCTCGATTCGCGCGAAGCGGCTCCAACCACCGCACTGTTTACTGCGACCGATCCGACGAGCTACAACCGCTCGACTTCTGCAAGCGTCTTCGACACGCTCGGTAATCCGCACGTGTTGACTACGTATTACGTCAAGAATGCCACCGCGAATGTATGGCAGGTGTATGGAACGATCGATGGTTCCCGTGTTGGTGCCGATCTCGGCGCCGGCACCGTCGGCGGATTACCGGCGGGATTAGGTCTGCCGGTCACCCTCACTTTCGATACGTCTGGCCGCTTGACGACCGGTATGCCATTGACCGCTTCGGTGCCCAGCAGCACCGGTTCGGTTTCGCCCCTTGGGTTTACCGTCACCTATAACGGCTCGACCCAGTTTGGCTCTGCGTTCGGCGTGAATACGCTGGCGCAGGACGGTTTTTCATCGGGCCGCCTTGCCGGCTTCAGTGTCGGCAACGACGGCATTATCGTCGGCAGTTACACCAGCGGACAGACGCGCAAGCTCGGCCAGGTGGTATTGGCAGACTTCCGCAATGCGCAAGGTCTCGCACCGCTCGGCAACAACGTGTGGGCCGACACGTCTGCCTCAGGCCTGCCGATCATCGGCACGCCGAGCAGCGGCTCGCTGGGTTCGGTGGCATCGTCTTCGGCGGAAGATTCCAACGTCGACTTGACCGCTGAGTTGGTCGCGATGATCACGGCGCAGCGCGACTACCAGGCAAACGCGCAGACGATCAAGACGCAGGATGCAATTCTGCAAACGCTGGTCAATCTCCGCTAGTAACACGCTGACTAGCGCTAAAAGACACTGACCAGCCAATATGGATCGTCTTCTTTACGTTGCGATGAGCGGCGCCAAACACACGCTCGAGCAGCAAGCCGTGGTTGCCAACAATTTGGCCAACGCTTCGACCAACGGCTTCAAGGCGGAGATGGCGTCGTTTCGTGCAACGCCCACGCTCGGGCCGACGTTGCCGACGCGTGCATACGTTGTCGACAACACGCTCGGCGCCGACTTCTCGCCCGGCATAGTTCAGCAAACCGGCCGTGAGCTCGACGTCGCAGTCAACGGTGCCGGCTGGATCGCGGTGCAAGCGGCGGACGGCACCGAAGCCTATACCCGCGATGGCAGTCTGCAGGTTAGTGCCAACGGTGTACTGCAAACACACAACGGCCTCAACGTGGTGGGCGAAGGCGGAACCATCACCGTGCCGCCCAACAACACGGTCTCGG
>JBBRGM010000102.1:0-11672 GCA_038240725.1 Burkholderiales bacterium
TGCGAGCGCTGCCCGCTGAGCGCCGCAACGAGATGCTCGGGTGGTCGAGCCCATACGCGCTCGAGGTGCCTTATGCGCCTGAGTGGGTGGATGCGGCCCTCGATGAGATCGGCGACGCGATCACGCGTGCTCAAGCCGAGATCCTGGCGAACGGCGAAGCGGTTTCGGACGTCGATGCGCAGGTCCTGTTGCCGCGCGAGCTCGGTTCGTTGCGCAATGCGCTGAAGGCCTACCTCAATCAGTTGCTGCGGCCGAGCAGCTACCACGAATCGTTTTATCTGCGTGGCGTGTACCTGACCGGCGCCACCGGTGGTAGAGACCAGAGCTCATCGGCTGCCGCGCAGTACGCCGAGCTCGAGCCCAGCATTGCTTATGCAGATGACGGATCAGTGCAGGAGCACGATGCGCAAGCGAGCGCGATCGGTGCGATCGCCTTCGTGCGGGATCTGCTCGACAAAAAAGTATTTGTCGAGCTGGGCATCGCGCGGCCGATTCAGCGCGCATGGCTTGCGCGCGGCAGGACGGCAAGCGTGCTGCGCTGGAGCGCGGTGGCGGTGGCGGCAATCTGGGGATTCGGCCTGCTCTACGCGAATCACGAGCTGAACGATCGCCTCGATCGGCTCGGCCTCATGCGTGCGCTCGAGAGCATTCACGAAACGCAGCTTGCGCGCGACTCGGGCTCGCGCAAGGGTGCGACCCAACTACTCGATCAAATGGAGCTGCTCGAGACTTACAACCTGCAGGTCTGGTCGCTGCCGAGCTCGTTGAATGCGGTCAACGATCTCGACGAGGACGTGAAGAAGAGTTTCATTCCCGCGTGGCGAGTGATCTTCGGCTGGACCACGAACGAGCTCGCGCGAAAAGGCGATGCGCTCGCACAAGTTGTCGACGATGAGAGTCAAAATCCGATCCACCGCAGCTCGGCGAGCGACGCGACCGACGGCGGCACCGCAGGCATCTTCCCGGCCAAGTTCGAGCAGTCCGATCGCGGCATCAGGGGACTGCCAGGCCCAGCGATAGACCTGGGAGAGCGCGACTGGCCCGTATGCACCAGCGACGACGCGAACAAATCAGCGGCGACACCGATGATCGCAGTGAAGACAATGCCGGAGTTCAAAGCGCTCGAAAGCTATGTCAAAGACGTCGCTGACTTCGATCGCGCGGTGGCGACCCTGACGCGCGTGAAGACAGCCGCGAAGGGCGACCTGAACGATGTTCGCGCTGTGATCGCGTATTCCTCGGGGCTCGAGCTGCCGGCTGATTTCAGCGAGAAAGCCGACTATTATCGCGGCGCGCTGCACGACTACTTCGCGCTGGAAACCGCGCACCCGATGACGGCCGGTAAATACCGGCAAGCGCCGATGCGCGCGCGATTCTGTCGCTTGTATCAGCGGCTGAGCTGCCGCCTGCTGGACGACAACGCGGTTGCGCAGACGGGCGAGGCGCTAGCCGGCACGCTGCAGGATCTGCGCTATACCAAGGCGGCGGCCGATCTGCCGGCTCGCGCCCTGAAGGATCTGCGGCAAAAGCTGGACACGCTCGCGGGTCTGCTCAACGACCCGGGCGCCGGATGGATCGCGCCGAGCGATACGGCGCCGCAGACGGTTGCGCAAGTCGATCCTGCTTTGCGCGGTCTCCTCGAGAGTGTCGATCCGGCGCGCGGCAACGACGGCACCGGCGCGACGTTGTCCGGGGTGGCTGCGGAATGCGAGAGCAACGCAGGCGACCGCTCCGCGGCAGGCTATCGAATATTGCAACAGCGCTTGCACGAGCTCGCATCGGGTGCGCATCCGATCATGAGCGCCAGCAACGGCCGCTGGGCGCTGAGCGCTGAAATGCAGAATTTGTCCAAGGCGCTGCCACCGCTGCTTGCGAATCGGTTCATGGCGAACTTGGAGCCCGGCACGCTCGATGTGAACCTGAGCTCGCAGGAGCGAATCCGATGGGACGTCGATTTGCTCGACCAGGCGCTCGGCCTCGCGGATGAGCAGCGCAGGGACCTGAAAGAAACGCTGCCGAAGTTTCCGGACGCGCTGCGCGGCGACGTGCGGCGAATCGCGGATCGCCAGCTTGCGCTGCGCATGGAGGAGATCGTGGTGCGTGCGCAGTCGGTCCAGACGGTAGTGCCGGGCGCGGGCGTTGGCGACGCGTTGGCGGATCTGTCGGAAGACATCGCCAATTTCGATCACGCGCGCCCGCGGCTCGTGCGCCTGCTCGCGACGCTGAACGATCTCGAAGCCAACCTGGCCTACGACAATCTTGCCCGCGTGGTTTCGCGCGAAGCGACGCGACGTCTGGCTCTGGTGGACAGTGCGCTGATGGCGCGGACCCCGTACGCCATGCAATCCGGCGATTTCTCGTGGTGGCAGGGCGGCAAAAATCCGACGGGAGAGGCGTTCGGTGTCAGCGATGCGCAGGGCCTCGAGGATTACCTGGGACGCCAGCTTGCACAAGTCGAGTCGCTGAGCAAGTTGAGCATGCCGCTGGTGGCGCTGCTGGACAGCACCGATGCGCGACTCGATCGCTCGAGTCTGCGCATCCTGCAGAAGTGGCGCAGGATCAACGCGGAGCTGGACAAGTTCCGCAATAAGAATCCGAGCAGCTCGGCCGCGCTGCTCGACAACTTCATCCGAACGGATTTGTCCGCGCTCGACAGCCAGACGTGCCTCGACAAGCTGAACGGATCGCCGCACGCGTCACGCGCCACCGACTTTTTCCTGGAACGCGAGACCGTCATCCGTGAGGCGGCGTACGTCCGCTGCGCAGAGCTGACGATTACCCAGCAGACCAAGGCCTACGCCGAGTTGGAGCTGGCTTTCAACCAATGGCTCGCAGGGCATTTTCCGTTTGGGCAGCGCGCCGCAGGCGCCGACATCTCGCAGGCCGATGCCGGCGATGTGGCGAAGTTTCTGCGCTTGTACGACCGCGATGCGAAGACCAGCCCCGCGTTGCTGAAGAGCAAGCCGGCCGCGCAGAAATTTCTGGACGATCTTAGTCAGGTGCGGGCGTTTCTGGCGCCGCTGTTGGCGCCGGACGATGCAGCGTCAGCACCGGCCTACGATATCAACGTCGATTTCCGCGTGAGCCGTCCAACCGAGGTCGACGGCAACAAGATTATCGACTGGATCTTGCAAGTGGGCGATCAGACGATACGCCTCGGCGATGCGAACCGACGCGCGAAATGGCGTCCGGGCATGCCGGTCGTGCTGACCTTGCGCTGGGCAAAGGACGCGCAAGGCACACCGGTCTACGACAGAGAACAGCCGCAAGCGCGCGTCGCCGATAAGAGCATCATCTACGAATACGACGATGCGTGGGCGCTGGTAAGCCTGTTGCAGGATCACGCGGCGTCATCGGTGGATCTGGCGCCGTTGGCCGAGAAAAAGCCGCACGTGTTGAAGTTCGAATTCGCGACCGAATCCGCCGATGCCAACGGCAAGCCGAGCTTGAATGCGAAGCGGGCGAAAGTGTTCGTGCGCCTCGCCGTGACGCCGGCGGGCAAGACCGATGTTCTGAAGCTGCCGGTGTTTCCGGTTTTGGCGCCGCCTCTCGATGCGCAGACGCGCATCGGTATGAGCAGCGGCGATCCCCCGGCTCGATGACTATGCGGTTCAATGACGATGCGGTTCGATGACGATGGTGATTCGATGACGATGGCGCGCGCAGCAACCCACGGCACACGATGAACGAAGCAAAATTTACCGATGACGTAAGCCGTCTCGTCGAGCCGATCTCGAGCGCCGACCCGACCGGGACATCGCTGCGCTACGACGTCGTGTATCAGCAGATTGCCGAGGCCTCTCGCGAGGAGGACGCAAGCCTGCCGCAGGGCGCCTGGGAAAGCCAGCTCAAGCGCGCCGATTGGCGATCGGTAGAGCAGCTTTGCACCGCCGCGCTGAAGCACCGTTCGAAGGATTTGCAGCTTGCGGCTTGGCTGACGCAAGCCTGGTTGCATTTGCGCGGGCTCACCGGTGTCGTTCAGGGGTTGCACCTGATCGAGTCTCTGTGCACGACTTACTGGGATCGTGTCCACCCGAAAATCGAGAGCGAGGATGTCGAGGAGCGCGCTGCGCCGTTCGCGTGGGTCAACGTGAACCTCGCGCTGGCACTCAAGCTCGTCGTGCCGATGACGCGCACGCAAGCCGACGATGGGCGCGCGTGGACGCTGGCGGATTGGGAGGAATCGCTGCGACTGGAAAATCTTGGGCGCAAGGACAACAAGGTATTGCAGGCCGCAGAACGCCAGAACAAACCGACTCGCGCGAAATTTCTCGTGAGCGCCACCCTGACGCCGGTGAGCTACTACAGCGTCCTGCTCGATCAGCTCGACGATGTGACCAGCGCAGTGACCGATCTCGAGCATTTGCTGGAGGAAAGACTCGGCGAGGCTTCTTCCGGGCTGCTGCAAGTCAGAGAAGTGCTGGACACGATGCGCCAAGTGGTGCGCGAATTCATCGGGCAGCGGCCGCTCGCGCAGGAACTGCCTCAGCCGGAGACAGCGATGCCCGACCACATTCAGATGCACGATCATCAGCCAATTGCAGCCGCTTTCATCAGCAGCCGCGAGGACGCGTATCGCCGGCTCGCCGAGGCTGCCGAATATCTGCTGCGCACCGAACCGCATAGCCCGGCTCCGTATCTCGTCAAGCGTGCGGTCGCCTGGGGAAACATGCCACTTACCGAGCTGTTGCAGGAGCTGGTGCAGAGCGAAGGCGATCTGCACCAGCTCTATGGTTTGCTCGGCATGCGCAGCGAGCAGTAGCGCGACGGGCAAACTTGCGGTGAGGGATTCTCGCAGCCGGTCGAAGGTGCAAGTGCCGCGCGCAGCACCGAGAGCGCTCCGAGTTGCGCGAATCGCTGTGTCCCGATCCGCGGTACAGCGATCCCCCGCAGTACTGCGATTCCTCGTAGTACAGCGATCCTCAGCAGTACAGCGCTTCCCCGTAATACAGCGATTCCCCGCAGTACAGCCATTTACGGCGCCTGCGTTCACGCCGGCTGTGACAACCCTGCACGCCAAGGTCGCGCGAGGACAGGCGCGCTACTACGCCAACCTGCACCCATCCGCGGCGTCGGCGGTCAATCGCGACGAGATTCTCAAGCTCCATACGATCGCTCGCTACTACGGCTTGCGGCCGCTCAAGGGTCGCGGGCTCATCGTACCTAACGCGCGCTACATCTTCGTGCGAACAGCCGATGGCGACATGCTCATGCACGCGCGCTTTCGTCATCCATCGCTGGCCGCCGGGCGTCCTGTGCTCTACGCCGGAGAAGCCTACTTCGAGCACGGCGTTCTACGCTGGTGGAGCAACGGCTCGGGCCACTATCGCCCGGATGCAGACCATGCCGACCAGGCCGATTTACCGATGAATCTTTTCCGTCACCACGAAGACGTGCGCAGGCGCGGCGTGCGTCCGCCACGTGTTGCAGATTCTGCCGCCGGCGGCTCAGGCTTTTAGCCGATGAAGGCTCGGTTTTTTTGACCCGCAATCTCAGCATCGGACCGATGTTCAGCTACCGGTGTCTTCACCACACTGGAACATCTGTGTGTGTGCCTCTCGGATCGCGGATCCGATGTAGGGAGCCGCGGTTTCCGGTAGCGCATCGGCTCGCGCACCAAGCGTGCAGCATTCGATTTTTCCGATTCATCGTGACAGGAGTCCGAACATGCCTGAAAGCGTGCAGCACTGGTTGAGCAGAAATCGCCCGCCTCGCGTGCAGATCACTTATGACGTCGAGATCGGCGGTGCGATGGAGAAGCGCGAGCTGCCGCTGGTCGTCGGCATTCTTGCCGACTTATCTGGCACGCCGGCAACGGCGCTGCCGAAACTGCGGGATCGACGCTTCGTCGAGATCGATCGCGATAATTTCGACCAGATTCTGGGCAAGATCAACGGCGAGGGAAAGCGCACGGAAGACGGCAAGGAAATCGACGTAAACCTGGGCCCGCGCGTCAAGCTCGTGGTGCCGGATCTGCTTAACGGCGGCGGCACTCTGAATGTGGATTTTTATATCGACGGCATCGACGACTTCGAACCCGAAGCCATCGTCAAGAAAGTGCCACAGCTCAATGCGCTGCTGGAAGCGCGCAAGCAGCTGCGCGACCTGCTCGCCAAGCTCGACGGTAACGACGAGCTCGACAAGCTTCTCGAAGGCATCGTCGGCAAGACGGAGGAGCTGGAGCAATTGAAACAGGCGGCGTTGCCGGCTCCGAGCGAGAGTGCAACTGCCGAGCCCGCAGCGACTGCCGAGGACAAGCCGGCGAACTGAACACCGCGCGCGAGCGTAAGAACACGAGAGCTTGCGTAAGCGCATACCGCACGCAAGCGCCGTCAAGCGACCAGCTTAAGGACACAAAACATGGCTCAGACCGAAACCCAATCAGGCAGCAGCGCGAGCTCGCAGGCCGCCCAGGCGACGATCCTCGATCGGATCATCAACGAAGGCAACATGGCGCGCGACGTTTCGCAGCAGCCGTATGCCAGACGGATGCTCGGGCAGTTCGCGGTGCAGATTCTCGATCAGGGAATGCTGCCCGTAAAAGACGACCACAACCAGAAAGTCGAGGTGGTGGCGACGATCAATAGACAGGTCGCCAAAATCGACGAGCTGCTGACCAACCAGTTGAACGCGATCATGCATGACGAGCAGTTTCAAAAGCTCGAAGCGAGCTGGCGCGGTCTGCACGATATGGTGATGAACACCGAGACCGGCACCCATCTCAAGCTGCGGCTGCTCAACGTCACGCGCGACGAATTGCTGAAGGACCTGGCGAAAGCCGTCGACAAGGATCAGAGCCAGCTGTTCAAGAAAGTCTACGAGGACGAATACGGCACCTTCGGCGGTTCGCCGTACAGCGTGCTGATCGGCGATTACTACTTCGGACGCCATCCGGAGGACATCACACTGCTGCGCAAGATCTCCGAGGTCGCAGCGGCCGCGCATGCGCCTTTCATCAGTGCTGCGAGTCCGCGGCTGTTCGACATGGGGAGCTTCACCGAGCTCGCCGTACCGCGCGACCTGTCTAAGGTTTTCGAGAGCGCCGAGCTCGACGGCTGGCGCTCGTTCCGCGAGGGGGAGGACTCTCGTTATGTCACGCTCACGATGCCGCGCTACGCGCTGCGCTTGCCGTATGGCGAGGCGACCAAGCCGGTGGAGAATTTCAACTTCGAGGAAGACGTAGACGGCCGCGACCACAGCAAGTATTTGTGGGGCAACTCGGCTTATCTGCTCGGCCAGCGCATCACCGATGCATTTGCGAAATACCGCTGGTGTGCCGCGATCCGCGGCGTGGAAGGCGGCGGCAAGGTGGAATCGTTGAACACCCACAAGTTCAAGACGAGCGAGGGCGACATCGCGGTCAAGTGCCCGACCGAGATCAGCATCACCGACCGGCGCGAGAAAGAATTGAATGACCTGGGGTTCGTATCGCTGTTGCATGCGAAGGGGACGGACTTCGCCGCGTTCTTCGGCGGCCAAACGGCGAACAAACCGAAGCTGTACAACAAGAGTCTCGCGAACGCGAACGCCCGGCTGTCCTCGGCGCTGCCCTACCTGCTCGCAGCGTCGCGCTTCGCGCACTACATCAAAGTAATCATGCGCGACAAGATCGGCAGTTTCCTGACGCGTGAGAACGTCGAGATTTTTCTCAACAACTGGATTGCGGATTTCGTTTTAGTGAACGACAACGCACCGCAATCGGTGAAGGCGCAGTTCCCGTTGCGCGAAGCGCGAGTCGATGTGACCGATGTGCCGGGCAAGCCCGGCGCGTACCGCGCGACCGTGTTCCTGCGCCCGCACTTTCAGCTCGAAGAGCTCACCGCGTCGATTCGGCTCGTGGCGGAGCTGCCGCCGCCGGCCACGGCGTGAGGCGCTTCGATCAGCAGAATGAAACTGCGCTTGCGCGAGCAGCGTATCGAGCAATCATTGAAGAAAGGATGCCACAGTGGACGTAATCGTATTGGACATGGGTAAGGACGTTGCCGGTGAATGTCTGCTCAAGGGGTACGAAGACAAGATCGAGTGCCTGTCTTTCAGCCATGGTGTGGCGATGCAGATGACCGGCGATATCAGCAACAAGGAACGCACCTCGGGCAAGCCCAACATACAGGACCTGACGACGACGAAGTACACGGACAAGGCCTCGCCGGTGCTCAGTCAGGCGTGCTGCGAAGGCCGCAAGATCGGCGATTGCAAGCTGACGGTGGCGCGCAACGAGGGCGGCAATGTGATGCCGCTCATTATCTATACGCTCAAGGACGCCATCATCTCGAGTGTCAGTGTGGGGGGTGGCGGCGGCGACAAGCCGACGGAGACCCTGACGTTGAACTTCACGGCGATCCAGTGGGACTACACCGCGCAGAAACCGGATTCTACCAAGGAGGGCAATGCCTCCGGCAAGTGGGACATGAAGACCAACACTCCGAGTTGATGCCGGCTGCAGGGCGCGCACATGAGCGGCAAGTTTGTCCCCGGTGCGCGGATTCCCATCCTCGACCGGCTGATCGACCTCGAGCCGAAACGAAGCTACCGGCTGAGCGTCGATGGCGATGTTTCGCACAGCGGCAGCGTCGACGCGCAGATGCAAACATCGTCGCCGACCTCCGAGCTCAAGCCTTGGCGCATTCTCGAGCGCGACGGCTTGATGCGATCCATCCGGCTCGAGCTGCACCGTCTGCTCAACACGCGCAGCCACTATTCCCTCGCCGCGCTCGGTCAGCGCGAGCGAACGGTGATCGACTACGGGTTGCCGGACTATTCCGCGCTGTATACGCGCAATCCGGAAGATCACAAGCGTCTCGCGGCGCTGATCCAAAACACGGTCGAAGCATTCGAGCCGCGCATCCGCAACCTGCGCGTCGACGTGATCCTTGCGGATGACGGCGGCCTCACCTTGATGGAGAAGTCCGACCGGCAGCGCGACATGCTGCTCGACGCCGATGCACCGCGCGAGCTGACGGTGAGCATCGACAATCAGAAGGCGCTGCTGGTGACGATCCACGGCGAAACCGATCTCGGACAGTTGCTGGAGCCTGTGTCGTTCACTCTGGCGCCCGACGGACCGGACGCGCGCGCATGACCGGCAGATCCTCGCAGGATCTAATCGAGTACTACCGGCGCGAGCTGGACTATCTGCGCATCACGGGCGGCCAGTTCGCGCAGCGCTATCCCAAGGTCGCGCACCGCCTGCAGTTGTCCGGCGACGAGTCGCGCGATCCGCATGTCGAGCGGCTGATCGAAGCGTTTGCATTTCTCTCCGCGCGCGTGCACCTCGAGATCGACGACGAATTCTCGGAGATCTCGCAGGCGCTGCTCGACAACCTTTATCCCAGCTATCTGAGCCCGGTTCCTTCGCTGTCGATCGCGCAGTTCGATGCGGACATCAGCGAAGGCAAGCTCACCACCGGCCTCGAGATCCCGCGGCACACGCCTCTGTATGCGCAATCGAACGCGCAGGACGATGCACCATGCCGGTTTCGTACCTGCTATCCGGTTACGGTATGGCCGTTCAAAGTCTCCGACGCGCGCTTCGAGCTGCCCGGCGAGTACGACTTTCTCACCGGCGACACGCAGGTCTCCGACGTGCTCTGCGTGCGCATCGCGTGCCTTGGCGATGTCAGCTTCGATGACCTCGAAGCGGGGCCCGATCGATTGCGGCTGCACCTGCACGGCGATTGGATGGAAGTGCCGGCCCTCTACGATTTGCTGTCCTCCAACGTGCACGGAGTCGCTGTGCACACTGGCGAGAAGCTGCTGGCCCGGCTGCCGACACAGGCGTTGCAATCGGTCGGATTCAAGCCGGACGAAGACGTGCTGCCATCGCTCGGCCATGCACATCCGGCTTATCGGCTATTGCAGGAATACTTCGCGTTCCCGCGCAAGTTTTCGTTCTTCGATGTCATGGATCTGCATGAATCCATCCAGCGGTTGCGTGCCAGCCCGGGCCCGCATCGCGCTTTCGAGCTGTTGTTTCTGCTCAATCGCCGGCGCCCGAGCGGCTTGACGATCGGGCCGGAGACATTTCGTCTCGGCTGCACGCCGATCGTCAATCTGTTCCGCAAAACCACCGAGCCGGTGCGCATCGACGGCCGCACGGCGGAGTACAAACTGGTTCCCGACTGGCGGCGTGAGAGCACCACCGAGATCCATTCCATCGAAAGCGTTACCGTCACCGACCAGCAATCCGGACGCATGCGCAAAGTCGCACCGCTGTATTCGTTCGAGCACGCGGCAGATTCGGGACAAACTGCTTTCTGGTGGGCGCGGCGCCAACACAGCCAGCGAACAGACGTTCCCGGCACCGACATGCTGCTGTCGTTCTGGGATCTCAATTTCGCGCCGCAGGAACCCGATGTGCCCACCGTATTTGCGCAGACGCTGTGCACCAACCGGCGGCTCGCGGAGCAGCTGCAGCCACGCACGCGCCTGTTTCCCGACGGCGTCGCCGCGCGCGCGAACATCAGATGCTTGTATGCGCCGACGACGCAGATCACACCGCCGCTTGGCGGCGCGACGCAGTGGCGCCTGGTCTCGCAGCTCACCTTGAATCAGGTGTCGCTGCTCGATCCCAGCGCTGGGCTGCGCGCGCTGCAGGAGTTGCTGATGCTGTACAACTTTCGCGAGGAAGCGGCTTTGCAGCGGCAGATCCGCGGCATCCGCGAGATGTCGTGCGCGAGTGTTGTGCGTCACATCGGACGCGAGGCGTGGCGCGGCTTCTGTCGCGGAACGCAGATCACGCTGCGGCTCGACGAGGAGGCCTTCGTCGGCGGCAGCGCGCTGTTGCTCGGTGCCGTGCTGAGCCACTTCTTTGCGCTCTATACATCGGTCAACTCATTCACCCAGGTCGTGCTCCTGCGTGGTGACGAGGAATGGAAGACATGGGAGCCAATGACCGGCTGGCAACAAGTTCTCTAGTCGACCGCCTCGCGGACGAACCGCACCGATTCGAATTTCATCAGGCGGTACGGCTGCTGGAGCAGTTCGCGGAGCGCGGTTGCCTCGAGGCGTTCTATCGGCGCGTCCGCGATCGTACTGCGGTCACGGACGACAGCTTGCGTGCGTTTCCCGACAAGCAGCGTAGTCCGGTCGGTACGGTCGCCGTCGGTGAAGCGCGCAATCCGCAGCACGAAGTAGTGTCGTTCAGACCCACGCACGATCTCACGTTCCCCGCGAGCGATCTGGTCGATTGGGAGCTGCCGCTGTCCGAACCCGGTATCGACGCGGGCGCTGGTCCGCTGCATCTGGTGGTCGCCTTCATGGGACTCGCAGGGAACTCCGGCCCGCTGCCGCAACCATTTACTGAGCTGATCCAGCAGCGCGTCGCAGCCGGCGATCGGACGATGCGGGATTTCCTCGAGATCTTCAACCATCGTCTGATCTCGCTGCTCTACCGCGCGCGCAAGAAGCACAGCGTCGCGCTCGCTGCGCATTTGCCGCAAGAGCAGGACGTCGGCCTCGCCCGCTTGCTCTCCGCATCGATCGGGTTAAGCGATGCGCCTGCGCAGCGCGAAGTGCAGGCATCGAAGGCGCAGCGGCCGCCGTGGCGGCCGCCGCTGCGCTATGCAGGACTGCTGGCCCCGCATACACGGTCCATGGCGGGTCTCGAAGCGTTGCTCGCCGATTACTTCAATCTCAAAGATTCGGGGACGGGAAAGCCACTGCTGCGCGGCAAG